>NZ_JBHVJX010000002.1:0-87613 GCF_042798755.1 Streptomyces sp. NPDC057743 | reverse complement strand
CCGCGGCGCCCCCCGCGCCCGCGCCCCGGGCCCCCCCCCCCCCGGCCTCCGCCCGCCCCGCCCCCACACCCCCCGCCCCCCCCCCGGGGGGCGGACGACGGGAGTGTGACGACAGGACCTACAGCGCGGCGGCCCCGGGCTTGACCATGCCGCGGACGGTGCGGGCGTCGACGAACGAGCCGAGCGCGGTCATCTCCCACTCGCCGGAGTACTGCCGGACCAGCTTGGCCATCAGCACGCCGGTGTGCGGCTCGGAGCCGGTCAGGTCGAAGCGGACCAGCTCCTCGCCGGTCTGGGCGTCGGTCAGCCGGCAGTACGCCTGGGCGACCTCGGAGAACTTCTGGCCGGAGAAGGAGTTGACGGTGAAGACCAGGCCGGTGACCTCCGGGGGGATGCCGCCGAGGTGCACGGTGATCGCCTCGTCGTCGCCGGCGCCGTCGCCGGTGAGGTTGTCGCCGGAGTGCTGGATGGCGCCGCCGAGGATCATCAGCTTGCCGAAGTAGCAGCTGTCGACCTTGCCGCGGTCCGGGCCGTAGGCGATGACCGAGGCGTCCAGGTCGATGCTCCGGGCGCGCCGGGCCGGCTCCCAGCCCAGGCCCATCAGGACCGAGCCGAGCAGCGGGCGGCCGCCCTTGACCAGCGAGACGGTCTGGTTCTTCCGCAGGCTGACCCGGCCCTTGTCGAGGTTGACCTTGCCGGTGGCGGGCGGCGGGGGCGTGGGCGCGGCGGGGTGGTCGGCGGCCGGCGGCGGGGCGAGCGGTGCCGGGGGACCGGTGGGCGGGGCCCACTGGCCCGGCGGGACGGGGGCCGCAGCTGTCGCGGGGGCCGGCGGGGCGGCGGGCGCGGGCGGTGCCGCGGGGGCCTGGGGCGCGGGGGCCGGCGGGGCGGCCGGTTCGGAGACGTCGACGCCGAAGTCGGTGGCGATGCCGGCGAGTCCGTTGGCGTAGCCCTGGCCGACCGCGCGGACCTTCCAGCCGCCGCCGCGGCGGTAGAGCTCCATGACCACCAGCGCGGTCTCCGGGCCCAGCCGTGGCGGGGTGAAGGTGGCCAGCACCGCGCCGCCGTCCGCGTCGGTGACCGTGCCGGTCGGCTCGGTGCCGGCGAAGGTGGTGCCGGGCGCGTCCAGGCTCGCGGTCACCACGACCTTGTCGACGTCCGGCGGCACCGCGGCGGTGTCCACCGTGATGGTGTCGCCGCCGGCCGCCGCGCGGTGGCTCACCCCGGGCGCGGTGGGCTGGTTGTAGAAGACGAAGTCGTCGTCGGAGCGCACCGAGCCGCCGGCGGTGAGCAGCAGGCCCGACACGTCCAGCCGCACGGGGGCGGTGACGGTCACCGCCACCCGCGCGGCGCCGAGCGGGAGGTTCGAGCCAGGAGTCATTGCGGTCATGACAGCCCTAACGGTCAGGGGGTGGGCGCGAGTTCCGGCGGGGCGCCCGGCCGCGTCCGGTGGCGGGTGGTCGGGCCGGTCAGCGCCGGGACCGGGAGTTGCCGAAGAGCATGCGGTAGGCGATCAGCAGGACCAGGGAGCCGGCCACCGCGGCGATCCACATCGACGGGTCGTAGAAGTCCCGCGGGATCGGGCGGTCCAGGATGCGGGTGGAGAGCCAGCCGCCGATGAAGGAGCCGGCGATGCCTATCAGGGTGGTGCCGACCAGGCCGCCCGGGTCCCGGCCCGGCAGCAGCACCTTGGCGATCAGGCCGGTGATCAGGCCCAGGACGAGCCAGCTGACGATGCCCATGGTGTGTTACCTCGTTCCCGCGTTGCCGCGTTTCCGTGCTGGCCTGCCGGAACGCGGCGAACCGGTTGCCGGGCAGGCGGTGTGTCCCCAAGGACGCTACGGGACGGGGGCGAGGTTCCGTACCTAGGTAAATCGCCCGAATATGCCGACTAATGCGGCCAGATGGGAGGGTTGGTGCAGAACGCCCCGCCGAGGTGGGTGTGTTCGGGGTTGTCCGGGTCGAGGGGGCCCTGGGCGGCGAGCAGTTCCGCGGCGTAGGGCTCGGAGTCGTCCTGCGGGTCGTAGCCCAAAGCGCGGGCGGTGGACAGGTCCCACCACAGGCGGGTGTTGGCGGAGGAGGCGTAGGCGACGGTGTGGCCGACGTCCTCGGCGGTGAGCGCGGCGTGCAGCAACCGGGCGCAGTCCGCCGGGCTCAGCCAGATGGAGAGCATCCGCACCGTGGTCGGCCTCGGGAAGCAGGAGCCGATGCGCAGCGAGACGGTCTCGATGCCGTGCCGCTCCCAGTAGAGGGCGGCGAGGTCCTCGCCGAAGCACTTGGACAGGCCGTAGAAGGTGTCGGGGCGGTGCGGGGTGTCGACGGGGAGGGCGGCGGAGCCGTCCGGCGGGCGGGGGGCGAAGCCGACGGCGTGGTTGGAGGAGGCGAAGACCACCCGGCGCACGCCCGCCTCGCGGGCCGCCTCGTAGAGCCGGTAGGTGCCCTCGATGTTGGCGCTCAGGATCCGCTCGAACGACGACTCCAGGGAGATGCCGGCGAGATGGACGATCGCGTCGACCCCGTCGACCGCCGCGCGCAGCGCCTCGGTGTCGGCCAACTCCGCGGTGACGGCGTCCGGTTCGCCCTCGATCGGGAGTCGGTCGAAGAGCCGCAGTCGGTGGCCGTAGGGCGGGAGTAGCGCGCGCATCAGGGTGCCGACGCCGCCGGCGGCGCCGGTGAGCAGGACGGTGCGGGGTGCGGTCATGGGCGGTACTCCTCCGGCTGGGCGGCGGGGCCGTGGGCACGATCCGGTTCAGATGGATGGACACGCTAGGGATGTCGATCCTGGCCGGTCAAGCCGCTTGACGCCGCGCTCAAATCGGCTTGCGCGGCGGGATGTTGACGCGGTGTGGGCACCCTTGACCCGTCCGGGACGGCTGCAATACCGTGACGCCGTTCAGAAATATGGACATCGGTCATGAACGTATATGAGCACGCCCCCGCGTTACGCCAGGGAGACCCCGTGACCGCATATCCTCCGGCCGCTGCCGGAAGTCACCCCCCGCTCACCGACCGCCTCGACGGGCTGCTGTTCTTCCCCGTGACCGCCTACGACGCCGACGGCGCGCTGGATCTGGACGCCTTCCGGGCCCATGTGCGCGCCGGTGTCGCGGCCGGTGCGGGCGCCGTCTTCGCCTGCTGCGGCACCGGCGAGTTCCATGCGCTCGCCCCCGACGAGTACGCCGCCTGCGTGGCCGCCGCGGTGGACGAGGCCGCCGGCCGGGTCCCGGTGCTCGCCGGCACCGGCTACGGCACCGCGCTCGCCGCCCAGTTCGCGGGCCTGGCGCACACCGCCGGCGCCGACGGGCTGCTGGCCATGCCGCCCTACCTGGTCCGCGCCGACCAGGCCGGACTGCTCCGCCACTACACCGCGCTCGCCGCCGCCACCCCGCTTCCGGTCGTCGTCTACCAGCGCGACAACGCGGTCTTCGCCCCGGACACCGTCGCCGCCCTGGCCCAAACCCCCGGCATCATCGGCCTCAAGGACGGCCTGGGCGACCTGGACCTGCTCCAACGCATCATCAGCGCGGTCCGCACCGCCGCCCCGGACCGGCCGTTTCGCTACTTCAACGGCCTGCCCACCGCCGAACTCACCGGCCCCGCCTACCGCGGCCTGGGCGTGCGCCTCTACTCCTCCGCCGTCTTCGCCTTCGCCCCCGAGATCGCGCTCGCCTTCCACCGGGCGCTGGAGGACGGCGACGACGCCACCGTCGCCCGGCTGTTGGACGGCTTCTACCGGCCGCTGGTGGAGCTCCGCAACCAGGGCAGCGGCTACGCCGTCTCGCTGGTCAAGGCGGGCGTGCGGCTGCGCGGCGGGCCGTCCGTCGGCGGGGTGCGGCCGCCGCTGTCCGACCCCGGGCCCGCGCACGTCGAGCAGTTGGCCCGGCTCCTGGACCGGGGGCTGGCGCTGGTCGCGGCCGCGCCCGGGAGCGGCGCCTGATGCGGGCCGCCGCCTTCCTCTACCCCTGGGACGTGGTCGGCGACCCCGACGCCCCCGACCGGCTCGCCGAACTGGGCGTCCAGCAGGTCACGTTGGCCGCCGCCTACCACTCCACCCGCGCCCTCACCCCGCGTCACCCCCGCCACCGCATCGTCACCGCCCGGCACTCCGCGGTCCTCTACCCGCCCGACCCGGACCGCTGGGCCGGCCGCGCCCTGCGCCCGTACGCCCAGGACTGGGTCGCCGACCCGGACCCCTTCGGCACCGCCGCGCGGGCCCTGACCGCGGCCGGTCTGGAGGTGCACAGTTGGGTGGTACTGGCCCACAACTCCCGTCTGGGCGCGGACCATCCGGCCTGCGTGGTCCGCAACGCCCACGGCGACCGGTACCCGTGGGCGCCCTGCATCGCCCGCCCCGAGGTGCGTGACTACCTCGTCCGCCTCGCCGCCGAGGCGGCCGCCCGGCCCGGCGCCCGCGGCGCGGAGCTGGAGTCCTGCGGGTGGTACGGGCTGGCGCATCTGCACGGCCACGACAAGCTGGCCGGCGTCCGCCTGGGCGGCGCAGCGGAGTACCTGATGTCACTGTGCTGCTGCCCGGTCTGCGAGGCCGGATACGCCGAACTCGGCCTGGCCAAGGGCGAGGTGGCGGCCGCGGTGCGCCGGGCGCTGGCGCCGGTGTGGGACGGCGCGGCGGCGCCGGACGGCGCCGACCGGGCGGGGGAGTGGGCCGCCGTCGAGGACCTGCTCGGCGCCGACCTCGCGGGCGCCGTGCGGGCCTGGCGGGACCGGGCGGCGGGGGAGCTGCGGGACGCGGTGGTGGGCGCCGTGCGGGACGCCGCGCCGGGCGGCTTCCGGGTGCTGCTGCACGCCGACCCCGCCCCGCACCGGTGCGGGCCCAACCCCGGGGTGGACCCGGCGGCGGTCTGGGCGTGGGCGGACGGGGTGGTGGTGCCCTGCACCGGCGGCGCCGCCGAACGGGCCGCGGCGCTGGGCCCGTTCGCCCGGCGCCCCGCGGGCGCGACGCTGGCCGCCAACCTCGGCGTGGTCGCCGGGATGGGCGGCAGCCCCGGCACGCTGGCCGCCGACGCCGCGCACGCCGCCGCGCTGGGCGCCGACGAACTACGGCTCTACCACGCGGGGTTGGCCGGCGCGGCGGACCTGGCGGCGGTGCGCGGCGCGCTGCGGGCGCTGAACCGGTCGGCCGGCGGCCGGGCCCAGGGCAGCGGCGCGGACTGGGTCCCAGACTCCTGACTTCCCGTCAGGTGGGCGAAGACCACGACGTTCCCGAGGTACTCCTGGCGCCGCCGACTGAAGCCGCCGCCGCAGGTGATCAGCCGCAGTTCGGGCCGGCGGGCCTCGCCGTAGACCCGCTCGTCGGGGAAGTGCCGGCCGTCGTAGACCTCCACCGCGTCGACGGCACCCCTGCGCACATCCGGGACTTGTTCCCGCCGTGGCGACATAAGCCAGTGTTACGCTGATCGTGTTTCGGACAACCAGCGGAAAAGGGGCTGGAGTTGAAGCGTCAGCGCAGCCATAAGGCTCGTCTCTGCCTTACTCCCTCCCAGCTCACGGCGGCCGAGAGCCAGGGGCCGCGGCCCGCGCCATGTGGAACCTGGTCCACGACTGGTGGAGCATGCTCCCGAGGGACAAGCGGAATCTCACCGCCGCCGATCAGGCGATTCGCCAGGGACGCAAAGACCTCCCCTGGCTCGCCGTGCTCCCCGCGCAGGCTGCCCAAGCGGTGCTCAAGACGTACTTCCGGGCCTGGGTGAACTGCTGGGAAGGGCGCGCCGAAGCCCCGACGTTCAAGGGTCGCTTCCGTTCCCGTTTGGCTATCGACGTCCCGTAGGGACGCGACCTTCAGATTGTGCGTCTGAACCGGCGGTGGGGCCGCATGTGGGCGCCGAAGATTGGGCACGTCCTGTTCCGCTGGACCATGGGCCTGCCCGTCGGGAAGCGGGTGGACGAGCTCAACAAGGTCACAGGCGCCCGCCTGGTGAAGGAAGCCGACGGCTGGTACGTCGTCTTCCGCGTCCAGACCGAGGTACCCGAGCCCGCCGAGCACACCGGACCCACCGTGGGCATCGACCGGGGCATCGCCAAGCCCCTCGCGCTCTCTGACGGCAGCTTCCGTGAGCATGAACCCTGGCTCACCCCAGGCGAGGCCGAACGCCTGCGCCGCCTGGAGAAAGCCAGGGAACGCAGGCGCCGCTCCCGCAAGAAGGGCGAGACGACTTCCCGCCGTCTCGCCCGCACCTATGACCAGATCGCCCAGCTCCGCGCAAGAGCCAAGCGCCGAGCCGTCGACTGGCAGCACAAGGTCACCACCGAACTCGCCGAAGTCTTCTCGCGTGTCGGAGTGGAAGACCTGGCCATCACCAACATGGTCAAGTCCGCTCGGGGCACGGTGGGCAACCCCGGCAGGAACGTTCGCCAGAAGGCCGGGCTGAACCGCGCCATCGCCGGGGAGGCGTGGGGTCGCACGGTGACCCTGCTGGAGTACAAGGCCGCCCAGCGCGGCGGCACCGTGGTGCGCGTACCAGCCCCGAACACCTCCCGGCGTTGTTCGGCCTGCGGACTCATCACCCCCGGCAGCCGGGAAACCCAGGCCCGCTTCGCTTGCAAGGCCGGGTGCGGGTACGAGGCCAATGCGGATACCAACGCCGCACGGAACATCGACCACGCCGCCGGATCGGCGGTGTCAGGACGTGGAGACCTCGGGGGTACCCGGTCCGCGAAGCGTCAACCACCCACCAAGCCGCACGCGGTTTGAGAGGGGGTTCTCCCCGCTTTGACAGGGAGAGGAGATCAAGGTGATCGGGTGAGCGGGCCCGCCCGGTGGTCGGCGGTGCCGGGGCGACTCACAGGCGGCGGGTGGCCAGCGTCAACCGGTCCCGGGCGTCGAACAGCGCGTCCTTGATGGTCTGTTCGTGGGCCGGGGTCAGCCGGGCCACCGGCACCGAGCAGCTGATCGCGTCCCGGGCCGGGGTGCGGTAGGGGATCGCCACGCCGAAGCAGCGCAGGCCGAGGGTGTTCTCCTCGCGGTCCACCGCGAAGCCCTGCTCGCGGACCGCGTGCAGCTCCTCGATCAGCCGCTCGCGGTCGGTGGTGGTGTGCTCGGTCAGTGCGGGCAGGGTGGGCGGCAGCATCGCCCGCACCTGGTCGTCGGTGTGGGTGGCCAGCAACGCCTTGCCCAGCGACGTGGAGTGCGCGGGCAGCCGGCGGCCGACCCGGGTGAACGGGCGCAGGTAGTGCTGCGACTGGCGGGTGGCCAGGTAGACCACGTTGACCCCGTCGAGCCGGGCGAGGTGGATGGTCTCGGTGGTGTCGTCGGAGAGCCGGTCCAGGGTGGGGCGGGCGGCGGCCACCACCTCGTCGCCGTCGATGTACGAGGTGCCGACCAACAGGGCGCGGACGCCGATGCCGTAGCGGGTGCCGGTGGCGTCGGTCTCCACCCAGCCGAGGTCGACCAGGGTGCGCAGCAGCATGTAGAGGCTGGACTTGGGGTAGCCGACGGCCTCTTGGACGGAGGCGAGGCTGTGCATGCCGGGGCGGCCGGCGAAGAACTCCAGCAACTCCACCGTCCGCACCGCGGACTTGACCTGCGCTCCTCCGGTCTCGGTAGCTGTCATCGCCCTTGACCCCTTAGTTCGGACGGCCATAGAGTCCCAGAGATTCATCACCTGGGACGGCGTTCAGCATATAGAACGCCGTCCCGTGTGCGGCAAGGTTCGCGCGGCCCGAACTCGCCCGGGAGGAACGCACGGTGGCAGCTGAGGCAGCAGCGGTGGCAGCACCAGTCTGGAGCGTCGACCCCCGAACCGGGAAGCGTCGGGAGCGGGTTGGGGCGGAGGCCACCGCCGACGCGGTGGACGCCGCGGTCCGCGCCGCGCACGCCGCCCGCGGCCCGCTCGCCGACCGCGGCCGACGGGCCGCCCTGTTGCGCCGCGCCGCCGCCCTCCTGGAGGCCGACGCCGACGGCGTGGTGGCCACCGCCGACGCCGAGACCGCGCTCGGCGCACCCCGCCTCACCGGCGAACTCGCCCGCACCGCCTACCAGTTGCGCAGCTTCGCGGACCTCGTCGACGAGGGCGCCTTCCTCGACATCCGGATCGACCACCCGGCCCCGGACCTCACCCCGCCCCGCCCCGACCTGCGCCGCTACAAGATCCCGTTGGGCGTGATCGCGGTCTACGCCGCCAGCAACTTCCCGCTCGCCTTCTCCGTCCCGGGCGGCGACACCGCCAGCGCCCTCGCGGCCGGCTGCCCGGTCGTCGTCAAGGCGCACCCGGACCACCCGGCCACCTCCGAGCGGTGCGCCGCGCTGCTGCGCCGGGCCGCCACCGACACCGGCCTGCCGGCCGACACCGTGCGTCTGGTGCACGGCTTCCAGGCCGGCCTGGACCTGGTCCGCCATCCGCTTCTCGCCGCGGCCGGCTTCACCGGCTCGGTCCGCGGCGGCCGGGCCCTGTACGACGCGGCCGCGGCCCGCCCGCGCCCCATCCCGTTCCACGGCGAACTGGGCAGCCTCAACCCCGTGGTGGTCACCGGGGCCGCGGCCGCCGAGCGGGCCGAGGAGATCGGCACCGGGCTGGCCGGCTCGATGACCCTGGGCACCGGCCAGTTCTGCGTCAAACCGGGACTGGTACTGCTGCCCGAGGGCCCGGCCGGCGACCGGCTGCTGGCCGCCCTCACCGCCGCCGCCGGCGCCACCGGGCCCGGCGTGATGCTCGACCGACGGATGCGTGACGCCTTCCTCGCCGGCGTTCGCGAGCGCACCCAACTTCCCGGCGTGCAGGCGGTGTTGGCACCCGCCTCGGAGGGGGACGGGTCCACCGTCGACGCCGCCGTGCTCACCGTCCCCGCCGACCGGCTCACCGCCGAAGGGCCGCATGACCTGCTCCTGGAGGAGTGCTTCGGGCCGGTCACCGTCGTGGCCCGCTGCGCCGACGCGGCCGACGCGGCCGACGCGGCCGACGCGGCCGACGCGGACGGCGAGGACGGCGCGGACCAAGTAGGCGCGGTGCTCGCCCGGATACCCGGCAGCCTGACCGCTACCCTCCACCTCGCCGACGCGGAGCGCGCCGGCACCGACCCCGAGGGCCGCGGCGCCCGGCTGCTCGCCGCCCTCACCCCGCTCGCCGGCCGGATCGTCGTCAACGGCTGGCCCACCGGCGTCGCGGTCGCCCCCGCCCAGCACCACGGCGGCCCGTACCCGGCCACCACCTCCACCGCCACCTCCGTCGGCGCCACCGCCGTCGAGCGTTGGCTGCGCCCGGTCGCCTACCAGGACACCCCGCCCGCCCTGCTCCCGCCCGAACTGCTCGACGAGAACCCGCTGGGGCTGCCGCGCCGTGTCGACGACCGGCCCGAGCACCCGGGCGCCGGCCGGCCCGGCGGCCGCGGGGCGGGGGCGGGGACCGACCGATGACCCCCACCACCTGGCGGGTCCGCCCCGCCACCGCCGCCGACCTGGAGCCGATCGCCGCCCTGCACACCGCCGCCCGCGCCGCCTACGTCCGCGGCCGGGTGCCGGACGCGCCGTTCGACGCCCCCGCCGAGCACGCCCGTTGGCGCGAGGTCTGGTCCCGGGTGCTGCACCGCGAGGACAGCCCCACCCTCTGCGCGGTCCGCCGCGACCGCGTGGTCGGCGCCGCCTCCTACGTCCCCGACGCCGCGCCGGCCCGCCGGGACCCCCGGCGCACCGGCCCCGCCACCGTCACCCTCCACCAACTGCACGTCGACCCGGCCCACTGGGGCACCGGCGTCGGCCGCGCCCTACACGCCGCCTGTCTGCACGCCTGGCGCGCCGCCGGCTTCTCCCGGGCCGCCCTCGACGTGCTCTGGCACAACCACCGCGCACGTGCCTTCTACACCCGCCTCGGCTGGCACCCCGACCCCGACCGCCGCCCCGCCCCGGACGCCAGCCACCTCTCGCTCACCCTGCCGCTAGGGCGCTGCTGACGGATCTCCGTGGGAGAAGGAGCGGCGTCTGGTGCGTGCGATCGCAAGGCGCCGGGATGGCTTCATAGCGGAGCCATGGGGGCATTTCGGCAACGCCGCGAGCGTGCGTGCCAGGCGTCGCGACGCCGCGGAGATCCGTCAGCAGCGCCCTGGCCCCGCTGCCGCCCCGGCAGGCTCCCGCCGCGCCATGATCTGCACCCGCTCGGCGGTCCGGCCGTCCATCGTCGGCACGGTGTCCCGCAGCTCCCGCAGCACCGCGAAGCCCGCCGTCCGGAGCAACTCCCGCAGCCACTGCGGCGGGTGGTGCCGGAACACCCCGCCGTCGTCCGTGTCGAAGACCCCGTAGGTCCCGTAGCGCTGCGCGCACCGCCGGTACTGCGCGCGGTGGAACGGGTCGTCCTGCACCGGCACGTCGCTGAGGTAGAGCACCCCGCCCGGGCGCACCAGCCGCGCCAGCTCCCCGACGATGGCCCGCTGCCCGTCGTCGTCCGGCACGCAGGTCAGCACCGCGAACAGCAGCGCCGCGTCGAAGCTGCGGTCACCGAACGGCAGCGGCAATCCGGCCCAGCGCAGCAGCGCCAGCTCCGGATGCTCCCGCCGCCCCCGCGCCACCAGCGCCGCGGACCGGTCCACCCCGCGCACCGCCCGGTACCCCAGCCCGGCCAGTTCCGCGGTCAGCCGCCCGTAGCCGCAGCCGAAGTCCAGCACCCGTGCGCTGCGCGGCACGAACTCGGCCAGCAGCCCCGCGTCCAGCGGGTGCGTGAAGGTCTTGGCGGCCCCGGTCGTCTCCCAGAAACCGTCGGTGTGGCGCGGCGATGGCATGCCCATATCGGGACGGTACCGCCGAAGTGGGGCGCGCCCCGGCCCGGCCGTCCGGGCCCGCCGGAATAACCCCGCCGGCCCCGCCGTTGGACCCCTGCGTACCCCCGGCCGGCCCCGGTCGGGACGTTCCCGAGGAAAGCAAGCAAGACCCATGCGCGTCGAAATCTGGTCGGACATCGCCTGCCCCTGGTGCTACATCGGCAAGGCCCGCTTCGAGGCCGGCCTGGCGGCGTTCGCCCACCGGGCCGACGTCGAGGTGGTGCACCGCTCCTTCGAGCTGGACCCGGCCGCGCCGCCGGCCACCGACGTCCCGGTTCTCGACATGCTCGCCACGAAGTACGGCGTCAGCCGCGAGCAGGCGGAGGCGATGGAGGCCCGGGTCGCCGAGGCAGCCGCCGGCGAGGGGCTCGGCTACCGCTCCGACCGGATCCACGGCAACACCTTCGACCTGCACCGCCTGCTCCACCTGGCCAAGGCGCACGGCGTCCAGGACGCGCTGCTCACCGCGCTCTACCGCGCCAACTTCGCCGAGGCCCGCCACCTCGCCGACCCGGCCGTCCTGACCGACCTCGGCAAGGCGGCCGGGCTCCCGTCCGAGGAGGTCGCGCGGGTGCTGGCCGACCCGGAGGCGTACGCCGAGGACGTCCGCGCCGACGAGCGGGCCGCCGCCGAGCTCGGCGCCACCGGCGTCCCCTTCTTCGTGATCGACCGCCGCTACGGCGTCTCCGGCGCCCAGCCCGTCGAGGTCTTCCGCCAGGCCCTGGAGCGCGCCCACGCCGACGGCGCCGTCCAGGTCCTGGCCGCCGACGACGCGGACACCTGCGGCGACGGCGGCTGCGCGGTCCCGCAGGACTGAACGGGTCCGGACGGGCCCGAAGCGGCCGGGGTCGGCCCGGCAACCGGACGTCCCGTGGACGCCGGGCCGATCACCGAGCAGAGTGGGGCCCATGCAACGACATCTGGCACTGGGCGAGGGCGAGTTCGCGCCCGGGACGGTCTATCTGAACTCGGCGTCCAGCGGGTTGCTGCCCGCCCGGAGCGCCGCCGCGATCCGCGCCGCGCTGACCGAGTCGGCCTCACACGGCACGATGGGGCGCGACTACTTCGGGCCGGCGGCCCGGGCGCGCGCGGCCTTCGCCCGGCTGATGGGGGTGCCCGAGGAGCGGGTGGCGCTGGGCAGTTCGGTCGCGGTGCAGTCCGCGTTCGTCGCCGCCTCGCTGCCCGAGGGTGCCGAAGTGCTGGTCGCCGAGGGAGACTTCAGCTCGCTGGTGAACCCGTTGGCGGCGCGGGCCGGCTGCACGGTGCGGAGGGTGCCGCGGGAGGCGCTGGCCGACGCGGTCCGGCCGGGGACGGCGCTGGTCGCGGTGAGCGCGGTGCACGCCCTCGACGGCAGGATCGCCGATCTGGCCGCGGTGCGGGAGGCCGCCCGGGCGCACGGGGCGCGGACCTACCTCGACGCCACCCAGGCCGCGGGCTGGCTGCCACTGTCGCTCGCCGACTTCGACTACGCGGTGTGCGGGGCGTTCAAGTGGCTGCTGTGCCCGCGCGGGACGACGTTCATGGTCTTCGGCGGGGAGCGCGGGGAGCTCGGCGGCCCGGGCTGGCCGGTGCCGGTGCACGCGGGGTGGGCCGCCGGGGAGGACCCGGGGGAGTCCAACTACGGGGTGATCGACCGGCCCGCGACCACCGCCCGCCGCTACGACGAGCCGCACGCCCACTACTCCTACGTCGCCGCCGAGCACTCCCTCGGGCTGCTCGCCGAGATCGGCGTGCCGACCGTGCACGCGCACAACCTCGCGCTGGCCGAGCAGTACCGCGCCGGCCTGCGGGCGGCCGGGTACGTCCCCGAGGACGCGCCCGGGTCGGCGATCGTCTCCACCCCGGGGCTGGCCGACGCCGAACCGCGGCTGGCCCGGGCCGGGGTGCGGGTCTCGGTACGCGGCGGGCTGCTGCGGGCCGCGTTCCACCTCTACAACTCGACCGACGACGTGACGCGGGCGCTGGAACTGCTGACGGCATGACGCCATGACGGCGCGCGGGGGAGGGGCAGGCGCGAACTCCGCTGGATGCCACGGCGCTTGTGCGGGGCCATGCGGAATACGGGACGGAATCGAAGGGCTGATCTAATGGCCAATGCTTCGGCTCGTCAGGCGAGTTGAAGCCCGTTCCCGTGACACCGCGCTGAAAGGCCGTCAGTGAGCACTGCGTTCGACCCCATCGACCTCGCCGGCACCCCGCTCGCCAACCGCATCGTCATGGCGCCGATGACCCGCAACCGCGCCACCGCCGAGGGCGTCCCCACCCCGTCCATGGTCGCGTACTACACCCAGCGGGCCTCGGCCGGCCTGATCATCACCGAGGCCACCCAGACCGAGGTGGTCGGCCGCGGCTACCCGCTTACCCCCGGGCTGCACTCCGCCGAGCAGATAGCCGGCTGGCGCCGGGTCACCGACTCCGTGCACGCCGCCGGTGGCCGGATCTTCGCCCAGCTCTGGCACGGCGGCCGGATCGGCCACCCGGTGCTGCTGCCCGACGGGTTGGTGCCGGTCGGCCCGTCCGCGGTCAAGGCGGCCGGCCAGGGCTTCACCCAGCACGGCCCCACGGACTTCGTCACCCCGCGCGAGCTGACCGGCGAGGAGATCCGCGCGACCATCGACGGCTTCGCCGCCGCGGCCCGTAACGCCATCGAGGCCGGCTTCGACGGCGTCGAGATCCACGGCGCCAACGGCTATCTGGTCCACCAGTTCCTGGCCCCCAACGCCAACCGGCGCACCGACGAGTGGGGCGGCTCCGACGAGGCCCGGGCCCGCTTCGCCATCGAGGTGACCTCGGCGGTCGCCGACGCGGTCGGCGCGCACCGCACCGGCCTGCGGCTCTCGCCCGGCAACCCGTTCAACGACATCGCCGAGCCCGCACCCGAGGCCACCTACACCGCGGTGGTCGACGCCATCGCCCCGCTGGGCCTGGCCTACCTGCACACCTGCGACGTGACCGACCCGGAGCTGCTGGCCCACCTGCGGAAGCGGTTCGGCGGCCGCTTCCTGCTGAACCCGGCCACCGATGGCCGGCCCACCGGCCCCGAGGAACTGCCCCTGGTCGAGCGGGGCGAGGCCGATCTGCTCGCCTACGGCACCCTGTTCCTCGCCAACCCCGACCTGCCCCGCCGCCTCGCGGCCGGCGGCCCGTTCAACACCCCCGACCGGGCCAGCTTCTACGGCGGCGACGACCGCGGCTACCTCGACTACCCGGCCCTGGAAGAGAACTGACGCAACGTCAGTATCGTAGGGACGTCGTCCACAGCGCGGTCGAGCACGGAAACGCGCGCGGCCGCCGGGCCGCACCACCAGGGGTGCGGCCCGGCGGCCGCGGGGCGTCCTGCGCCGACCGGGGCTAGCGCACCGGCGTGAAGTCCCGCGCCCCGATGAACTCCGGGCGCCGGACCGGGGCCGCGAACGGCTCCACCGCGGCGTTCTCCACGCTGTTGAAGACGATGAAGACATTGCTGCGCGGGTACGGCGTGATGTTGTCGCCGGAGCCGTGCATGGCGTTGCAGTCGAACCAGGTCGCCGAGCCGGCCTTGCCGGTGAACAGGCGGATGCCGTACTCGTCCGCCAGCTTCGTCAGCGTCTCGTCGGACGGCGTGCCGGCGTCCTGCATCTGGAGCGACTTCTTGTAGTTGTCCTTCGGGGTGGCACCCTCACACCCGACGAAGGAGCGGTGCGACCCGGGCATGATCATCAGGCCGCCGTTGGTGTCGTAGTTCTCGGTGAGCGCGATCGAGACCGACACCGTGCGCATGTTGGGCAGCCCGTCCTCCGCGTGCCAGGTCTCGAAGTCCGAGTGCCAGTAGAAGCCGGAGGCACCGAAACCGGGCTTGACGTTGATCCGCGACTGGTGGACGTAGACGTCCGAGCCGAGGATCTGCCGGGCCCGGCCGACCACGCGCGGATCGCTGACCAGTTTCGCGAACACCTCGCTGATGCGGTGCACTTCGAAGACCGAGCGAACGTCCTGCGACGTCGGCTCGACGATCGAGCGCGGATCGGCCCGGGTCTCCGGGTCGTGCACCAACCGGTCCAGCTCGGCCCGGTAGACCGCGACCTCGTCCGGGGTGAGCAGCTCCGGGATGGCGAAGAACCCGTCCCGGTCGAAGTCGCTCAGTTCGGACGCGGCGAAGGGTCCCTCCGCGCCGGGCTGCGACCACACCACCGGGTCCTTCCGCGGGGTGATGACCTCAAAGGTCCCACGGGTCGGGTACAGGTCGGCGGTGCGCTCGGGTGCGGTGGTCATGGTGGTGCCTTCCTCTCCTCTCGTACGGAATGTCTGGCGGCTCGCGGTGACGCGCGGCGGTGCGACCGCCTACCTCAACCGGCCTCGGGCTCGGGCTCGGTGAGCAGCGGGTAGACGCCGTTCTCGTCGTGGTCCTCGCGGCCGGTGACCGGCGGGTTGAAGACGCACAGGCAGCGGAAGTCCTCCTTGATCCGCATGGTGTGCTTCTCGTGCCCGTTCAGCAGGTACATCACGCCGGGCGTGATGAGGTGCTTCTCGCCGGTCTCGTCGTTGGTCAGCTCGGCCACGCCCTCGGTGCAGACCACGGCCTCGATGTGGTTGGCGTACCACATGGAGGTCTCGGTGCCGGCGTAGAGGACCGTCTCGTGGAGCGAGAAGCCGACCCGCTCCTTGGCCAGCACGATGCGCTTGCTCTCCCACGTGCCGGACTTGGCCTTGACGTGGCGGTCGGTGCCTTCGATGTCCTTGAACGAGCGGACGATCATGGTGTCTTGAGTGCCTTTCTGTGGAACGGTGAGGATGTCGGACGCGGAGCTCAGGCGCAGTCGCGGACCGCGCGGGCGAGGGTTCGCAGCCCCTCGTCCAGCTCCTCGGGGGTGGTCGTCAGCGCCGGCAGCAGCTTGACGACCTCGCTCTGCGGGCCGGAGGTCTCGATCAGCAGACCCAGCTCGAAGGCGCGCTTGGCGATCTTGTTGGCGAGCTCCTTGTCGACGGTCTCCAGACCCCACACCAGGCCGCGGCCGCGGTACTCGACGAAGGCGTCCGGGTGCTCGTCGACGATGGCCTTCAGGTGGCTCTCGACGAGCTCGCCGCGGGCCAGGGTCTGCTTCTCCATCTGGCCGTCGGCCCAGTACGTGTCCAGGGTGGCGGCGGCGGTGACGAAGGCCGGGTTGTTGCCGCGGAAGGTGCCGTTGTGCTCGCCCGGCTCCCAGATGTCCAGCTCCGGCTTGAACAGGGTGAGCGCCATCGGCAGGCCGTAGCCGCTGATGGACTTGGAGACGGTGACGATGTCCGGCACGATGCCCGCCTCCTCGAAGGAGAAGAAGGCGCCGGTGCGGCCGCAGCCCATCTGGATGTCGTCGACGATCAGGAGCATGTCCTGGCGCTCGCACAGCGCGGCCAGCTCCCGCAGCCAGTCGGCGCGGGCGACGTTGATGCCGCCCTCGCCCTGGACGGTCTCGACGATGACCGCCGCGGGCTTGTTCAGGCCGGAGCCCTGGTCCTCCAACAGCCGCTCGAACCACAGGAAGTCCGGGACCTGGCCGTCGAGGTAGTTGTCGAACGGCATCGGGGTGCCGTGCACCAGCGGGATGCCGGCGCCGGCCCGCTTCATCGAGTTGCCGGTCACCGCGAGCGCGCCCAGCGACATGCCGTGGAAGGCGTTGGTGAAGGAGACGATCGACTCCCGGCCCTTGACCTTACGGGCCAACTTCAGCGCGGCCTCGACCGAGTTGGCGCCCGTCGGGCCCGGGAACATGACCTTGTAGGGCAGGTCGCGGGGGCGCAGGATGATGTTCTGGAACGACTCCAGGAACGCCCGCTTGGCCGTGGTGGACATGTCCAGGCCGTGGGTGATGCCGTCCCGTTCGATGTAGTCGATCAGGGCGCGTTTGAGTACCGGGTTGTTGTGCCCGTAGTTGAGTGAGCCGGCGCCGGCGAAGAAGTCCAGGTAGGTGTGGCCGTCCTCGTCGGTCAGGTGGCTGCCCTGCGCGCGGTCGAAGATGGTGGGCCAGCCACGGCAGTAGCTGCGCACCTCCGACTCGACGGTCTCGAAGACGCTCAGATCGGGCTGGGTGATGGTCACAACATGCTCCAGGGAGATGAGTGCGGGGGGAGAGAGGTCTGGGGGTGGGGCGCCGCGCGCACGGCCCGGCTCAGTGGCCGGTGCCGGGCGGCGCCTCGAACGGGCCGATGCGGTGCAGGACCTCCGGCTCATGGCCCTGGTCGGGGAAGAGCGCCGCGTCGAAGAGCGCCTCGCGTCTGACCGGCACTGCGTGCCGTTCGGCGAAGGACGCGAACAGCCGGTTGGAGGCCGCGTTGTCGGGCGTGATGGTCGTCTCCACGCGCCGAACGCCCATGTCATCGATGGCACGGATGGTCAACCCGTCCAACAGGGCGGCGGCCAGGCCGCGTCCGCGATGCGCCGCGTCGACGGCTATCTGCCAGACGACGAGGGTGTCGGGGCGGTCAGGGCGCAGGTAGCCGGTGATGAACGCGGCCGGCTCACCCTCCGCGTCGCGGGCGACGGCGGAGGTGGCGGCGAAGTCGCGACACCACAGGAGGTAGCTGTAGGAGGAGTTCAGGTCCAGCGCCTTCGAGTCGCGGGCGATCCGCCAGATCGCGGACCCGTCCTCCACCCGGGGGGAGTCGAGCTTGAAGCCCTCCGGTATTTCTCTGATTTCGCTTCGGGCACCTGCATGGGCTGCTTGTGCGGCGGTCATGCAATTGAATTTACCCAGGCGAAAAGCAAATTGCATCGCGGGACCGGGTTACGCGAGAAGCGATTTTGTGTTATCACGCGGGGGCGCGCGAGCGCGCGACTCGGTTGCAAGATGTCACGATTTGTCACGGACGTTTGGCGTGAATCGGACACGGTGTGTAGTCGGTCACAGGTCAATAACGCTCGCCTGAAGTGCCTGAATAATGAGACTTGACGCTAGCGAAATCTTGGCGTTTGAGGTGCGGGAAAGCGGGCATACGAATACGGGAAGCTGCGCTTCTTGAGAATTGGGAATTTTCCGGTGGAAGGTTCCGCCGGCAGTTCCTGAAAAGCTGCCAGGAAGGCGCCGCAGGGCCCGTGTCCGGGCATGACACAAGCGTTGTTAACGCGGCCCGTCGGATACCGCGGGGGTTTTCGAAAAGCGTTCGCGGGGGCGCGCGTCGGGGGACTTGAGCGCACCGTGGCCGTCGCCTATGTCACCCGCATACAGTGCGGGCATGACGTCCATGAACGAGGGTGCGGTGCTGCACCTCAAGGGGAGGGTCCTCGTCGGACCGCACGACGTCCGCGACGAGCTGTGGGTGGTCGACGGCCGCGTCACCTACCAGCGGCCAGCCCTGGCACGCGATGCCAGAACGGTGACCGGGTGGGTGCTGCCGGGCCTGGTCGACGCCCACTGTCACGTCGGGCTGGACGCGCACGGGCCGGTGGACGACGCCACCAGCGAGAAGCAGGCGCTCACCGACCGTGACGCCGGCACCCTCCTCATCCGGGACGCCGGCTCGCCCTCGGACACCCGCTGGGTCGATGACCGCGCCGATCTGCCCCGGATCATCCGCGCCGGCCGGCACATCGCCCGCACCCGGCGCTACATCCGCAACTACGCGCACGAGATCGAGCCGGAGGACCTGGTCGCCTATGTCGCCCAGGAGGCCCGGCGCGGCGATGGCTGGGTCAAGCTGGTCGGCGACTGGATCGACCGCTCGGTGGGCGATCTGGCCGCCTGCTGGCCGCCCGGCGAGGTGGCCGCCGCCATCGCCGAGGCGCACCGGCTCGGCGCCCGGGTCACCGCGCACTGCTTCGCCGAGGAGTCCCTCGCCCCGCTCGTCGAGGCCGGCATCGACTGCATCGAGCACGCCACCGGGCTGACCGAGGACACCATCCCGCTCTTCGCCGAGCGCCAGGTCGCCATCGTCCCCACGCTGGTCAACATCGCGACCTTCCCGGACCTCGCGGCCGGCGGCGAGGCGAAGTTCCCCCGCTGGTCCGCCCACATGCGTCGGCTGCACGCCCGCCGCTATGACACGGTGCGGGCCGCCTACGACGCCGGCGTCCCGATCTACGCCGGCACCGACGCCGGCGGCTCGCTGCCGCACGGCCTGGTCGGCGACGAGGTCGCGGAGCTGATGAAGGCCGGGCTGCCGGTCGAGGCCGCGCTCTCCGCGACGACCTGGGGCGCCAGGGAGTGGCTCGGCCGCCCGGGGCTCGCCGAGGGCGCCCCCGCGGACCTGGTCGTCTACGAGGCCGACCCGCGGGCCGACGTCCGGGTGCTGACCGCGCCGCGCCTGGTGGTGCTGCGCGGCCGGGTCGTCGGCTGACGGGCCCGCCGGTCAGTCCCCCTGTGGCGCGTCGGCCGTGGCCCGTTCCGTCGCGTCGGCCCGCAGCAGCGCCTCCACCAGGCCGGGGAAGCGCGCTTCGAGGTCGGTGCGGCGCAGCGAGATATAGCGCTCGCGGCCGACCCGGCGGGTGTGCGTCCAGCCCGCCGTCCGCAGGATGCGGAAGTGGTAGGAGCCGGTGGCCCGGCTGACCGGCAGGTCGATGTCCCCGCAGCCCGCCTCGCCCCGGGTGGCCAGCCGGTGCACGATCCCCCGCCGCAGCGGGTCGCTGAACGCCTGGAGCAGATCGCCGAGGCGGATGAGCGCGGCCTCCGGTTGATCGGGGTCGGCCGGCGCGGAGCGGGTGCTGGGGTCCTCGGCGGCGGGGGTGGCCGGGTCCGTAGGTGACATTGTTCGAGAACTCTCTAAATGAGTGATACGGTCGGTGATCGTCAATGCGTTGACGACTCTCTAATTATTCACGGACGGTGCCCGCGCCGGTGCTTGCCGGTGCCCGTGCACCGCCGTACCGACGCACCCGCGAGGCCCGCCGATGACCACCGCCCACCCGGCACCCGATCCCGCACCCGCCCCGGCCTCGCCCGCCGACGGCCCGCTGCGCACGCTCTTCTGCATCGGCGTGACACCGGACTTCTTCGCCGCCGACGACGCCACCCGCGCCACCGTCGCCGCCGCCATCGGGCCCGCCTTCGACCGGCTCGGCGAGCGCTTCGGCGTCAGGGTCCTCGGCACCCTGGACGACGACCAGTTGATGGTCGGCGCCGCCACCGCCGCGCCCTGGACCTCCTACATCCTGGCCGACGTCCCCGACCTGGCCACCGCCTCCCGGGTCTGCGGCATCGTCCGCGACACCCCGGTCGGCGACGGGCGGCTCTTCCGCTATCTGCGGATCGAGGCCCGGGTCGGCCGCCCGCTGTTCTTCGGAACGGTCTGAGGGGAACCGCCGTGCTCGACACCGGACTTGCCGGCCGCACCGCCCTGATCACCGGCAGCGCCCAGGGCCTCGGCGCCGCCCTGGTCCGCGCCTGCCACGCCGAGGGTGCCCAGGTCGCCGCCCTGGACATCGACGACGAGGCCAACCGTGCCCTCGCCGCGGAGGTCGACCCCGACGGGGAGCGGATCCGCACCCTCCGCGTCGATCTGCGCGACCCGGAGGCGATCGCCGCCGCCTACGCCGAGGTCCGCGCCTGGCGCCCCGTCGACGTGCTGATCAACAACGCCGCCCGGCCGCTCGCCCGCACGCTGTGGGAGGTCACCCCCGAGGAGTGGGACGAGGTCTTCGCGGTCAACCTCCGCGCGGTCTTCCTGCTGACCCGTGCGGTCGCCGCCGACATGCGCGGGCGCGGCTACGGACGGATCGTCAACATGGCCTCGGTCGCCGGCCAGACGCCCCGACCCACCGGCGCCGCCTACGGCACCAGCAAGGCCGGACTGATCGCGCTCACCCGGGTCTTCGCCGCCGAACTCGCCCCGCACGGCGTCACGGTGAACGCGGTCGCCCCCGCCATGATCGACACCCCGATGGTCCGCTCGATCGGTCCGGAGGCGCTCGCCGACCTCACCGCCCAGGTGCCGATGGGCCGGATCGCCACCCCGGAGGAGGTCGCCCGGGTCGCCGTCTTCCTGGCCTCACAGCAGACCTTCGTCACCGGGGCCACCTACGACGTCAACGGCGGCGTGCTGATGCGCTGAGTCAACGGCCGTCAGGAGGCGGTCCGTTGTGGCCGGGGCGCGTGGTGCCTGCCGTGAAGGAGGAGGCGACGGGGCGGGGGCGGCGGAAGGAAGGGGAATCGAATAGGGAAACGGAAGCCACCCTTTGGGGTGAACTGACCTCGCGTGGCTGACCGTTCACCCTCAGTGCGTACACGATGTGCGGGACGAAGCCGTCGGCCCGCGCGATGTCCCCCATTGGCGCGGCCGGCGGCGCCATCTCTCCTGTGGGGGTTCCACTCACGTGTCCACCAGTTCCGCCAGCGCGACCAGACGGATCGGCGCCACCCTGGTCGCCGCCGTCCTGACGGCCGGTCCCGCCGTCGCCCTCGCCGCCGCGCCGGCCGCGTACGCCGCCGACAACGACGGCCGCACCCACGGCACTTCGGGCGCCGTGGTGCTGCGCACCGCCCTGGACGTCGGCCTGCTCGACAAGACCCTGGACGTCCCCGTCCGGGCCGAGCTCAACGACGTCCACGCCCCGGCCTCGGCCGACAAGACCGCGCTCACCGTCCGCCTGGACGGCATCGACGGCGGCCGCCCGGTCAGCCTGCTGCGGGCCGACGTTGCCACCGCCCGCGCCACCGCCGACGGGCGGCGGGCCGAGGGCTACGCCCACCTCGTCCGGGCCAGGGTCCAACTGCCCGGCCTCCCGACCACCCCGCTGGCCGAGGTCCAGCAGGTCACCGCCCGGGCCGTCTGCGCCGCCGGGCAGCACCCGCGGGCCGAGGCCCAACTGCTGGGCGACCTGGTGGTGTTGGGCAAGCGCGTCGCGCTGCGCGCCGGCGGCAGCACCGAGGTCAAGGTGCCGGGGGTCGGCGAGGTCCGGCTCGACCTCTCACAGAAGAGCACCACCTCGACGGGGGCCGCCGCGACCGCGCTGCAACTGAAGGTCGCCGTCAACCCGTTGAAGCTCAACGTCGCGGAGGTCCACGGCCAGGTCACCCTCGCCCGGGCCACCTGCACCACCCCGCACGGCACGCCCGACAAGCCGGGGCAGCCGCACCAGCCCGGCACCGGCGGCGACACGGCCGGACAGACCGGCGGGCACACCGGC
Source organism: Streptomyces sp. NPDC057743 (assembly GCF_042798755.1). Classification (NCBI taxonomy): domain Bacteria; kingdom Bacillati; phylum Actinomycetota; class Actinomycetes; order Kitasatosporales; family Streptomycetaceae; genus Streptomyces; species Streptomyces sp. NPDC057743. The sequence continues at coordinate 65,781 of NZ_JBHVJX010000002.1, read as the reverse complement.
GGCACCCAGGTGAACTCCGGTACCGGCGGCGCCCGTTCGGCCACCGAGCAGCACCTCGCCGAGACCGGCGGCAGCTCCGCCACCCCGTACCTCGCCGGCGGCGCCGCCCTGCTGGTCGCCGGCGGCGCCGGGGCGCTCGGCTACGCCCGCCACCGCCGGAACGTCACGCCGGGAGGACGCGGCTGAGCGAGAGGCCCTGACCCAGGGACAGCAGACCCGTACCCGCCAACGGTGCCGTGGGGGCGCCCTGTGCGAGTACGGCCGGTGCGCCGCGTGGGCCCGCGCGGCGCACCCCGCCCCTCGCCGGGGCCGCCGGGGCGTGGCCCGTGCGCGCCCCGGCGAGGGGACCGCGCTATACGGGCGCCGCCCCGAGCACCTCCGCCAGGGTGGCCACGAACCGGTCGGTGGTCGCCCGGTCCCGGACCGCCAACCGGAGCCAGTCCGGGCCCAGTCCGGGGAAGGTGTCGCCGCGGCGGACCGCGAAACCGCGGGCCCGCAGCCCGGCCCGGACCGCCGCCGCGCCGGGCAGCCGCACCAGCACGAACGGCCCCGCCGCCGGCCCGGCCACCCGCACGCCCGGCAACCGGCCCAGCCGGGCCAGCAGATGGTCCCGGTCCGTGCCGATCCGCTCGGCCGCCGCGGCCGCCTCGGCCAGCGCGCCCGGCTCGCAGCACGCCTCGGCGGCGGCCAGCGCCGGCGAGGAGACCGGCCACAGCGGTTGCGCCCGCGCCAACTCCCCGACGGTCGCCGCGTCCGCCAGCACATAGCCGACCCGCAGCCCCGCCAGCCCCCAGGTCTTGGTGAGGCTGCGCAGCACCACCAGCCCCGGCAGTTCGCCCACCCGCCCGGCCAGCGACTCCCGCTCCCCGGGCACCGCGTCCATGAACGCCTCGTCCACCACCAGCGTCCGCCCGGGCCGCGCCAACGAGGCCAGCCCGCCCGCCGGGTGCAGCACCGACGTGGGGTTGGTGGGGTTGCCGACCACGACCAGGTCCGCGTCGTCCGGGATAGCCGCCGGGTCCAGCCGGAAGCCGTCCCGCTCCGTCAGCAGCACCCGCCCGACCTCGTGCCCGGCGTCCCGCAGCGCCGCCTCCGGCTCGGTGAACTGCGGGTGCACCACCACCGGCCGGCGCGCCCGGACCGCCCGCGCCAGCAGCACGAACGCCTCCGCGGCCCCGGCCGTCAGCAGCACCCGCCCGACGGGCAGCCCGTGCCGCTCCGCGACCGCCCGGCGCGCCGCCCGGCCGTCCGGGTACGCGGCCAGCCCGTCCAACGACGCGGCGATCCGGGCCTTGAGCCAGTCCGGGGGAGTGCCGGCGCGGACATTGACCGCCAGGTCCGTCAGGTCCGCGCCGCGCACCTCGGCGTCGCCGTGGTGCCGCAGGTCCACCTCCCCGGGCCCGGCGGCGGCCTCGGGCGCGGACAGCGCGGGGCCGGTCATCCCCGGCCCCCGGCGGCCGCGGCGGTCATGGCGGCCCCGGCCGACGCCTGGGCGTCACGGGCCGCCCGGTCGTCGAACGCCGCGTCGTCGGCCGCCGTCGCCCGATAGCGCGCCAGGATCACCTCCGCCAACTCCGGCGCCGCACCGAGCGGTTCGGCACAGACCACCTCGGCCCCCGGGTGCGCCGCCGCCCAGCCCTCGGTCTGCATCCGCAGCCGCTCCAGCAGGTCGCCGGCGAGGAGGAAGTACGGCAGGACGACGGTCCGGGTCGGCCCGGGGCCGCCCGGCCCCGCGGTGGCCAGCACCCGGCACCGTTCCAGCCCGGCCGGCACGTCCGGCGCCGCCTGCGTGACGAACGCCATCTCCACGCCCGCGAAGCCCCGGCCCTCCCACAACAGCCGGGCGGCCCGGGCCACTTCGGCGTTGGCGCCCGGATCGGCGGCACCGCGCCCGACCAGCAACACCGTGGTGCCGGACCGGTCCTGCGGCCGCCGCGCCCCGCCGCCCAGCGCCTCGTCCAGTCGCCGCTCCAGCGCCGCCAACAGCCGTGGGTCGGGGCCCAGTTCCGGGCCGCAGGCGTAGCGCAGCCCGGGGTGGGCGGCGGCCGCCCGCGCCACCGCGTCCGGCAGGCCCTGTGCCAACGCCCCGGTGGGCGCCATCAGCAGCGGCACCACCACCAGGCGGGTGGCGCCCCGCGCGGCCAGTGCGTCGACCGCGCCGGACAGCGGCAGCGGCGACGCCGGGGCGCCGAAGAAGCCGCCGGCGACCGGTAGTTCGGGATGGCGCTCGGCGAGCCGTCGCACCAGCGCGCGCAGTGCGTCGGCCGCGCCCTCGCGCCGGGTGCCGTGACCGGCGATGAGCAGTGCGGGTCGGGAGGTCACAACGTCTCCTAGGTGCCGAGGGGTTCGCTGATCGGGTCGGAGGAGGGGACGACGATATCGACCGCTGCCGCGGGGGCCTCGGCCGCGCCCTTCGTACCGTGGGTAACCGACGTCGCGCCCCAACTGTCCGGGTCCGCGGGCGCGGCCAGCGCACAGGTCGCCGCGGCCGAGGCCCGCTTGCCGACGACCAGCGCGGCCCGTGGCCCCGCCGCCAGCAGCGCCGCCGCCTCCGCGACGCTCGGCGTGCCGACCACGGCCCGCACCACGCCCGACGGCGCCGGCACCCCGACCGCCGCCAGCGCCTCGGCCGGGAACGACCACAGCGGCACCCCGAAGTGGAGCGCGGCGCCCAGCAGTCCGGGCTCGGCCGCCTTGCCGGCCACCGTCGCCAGCCCGGCCACCGTCGCCGACCGCCGCCCGGCCACCGCCAGCGCCGCGCCGATCAGCGCCACCACCTCGGCCGCCGGCACACCGCGCCGCGCCCCCACCCCCGCGACCAGGACGGGGCCGGCCCCGCGCGCACCGGTCACCGCGCGACGGCCCCGCGGCCGAACGCCACCGGCCCGTGCCGCCCGGCCACCACGGCAGTGAGCTGCACCGGCCCCTCGGCGACCGGCAGGCCCGGCCAACGGACGCCCAGCGCCGCCCACTCGGCCCGCGCCGCCGCCGGGTCCGGATGCGCCGCCGACAGCGACAGCAGCGGCAGCACCGGTAGCCCGGCCCCGGACGGGTGCGGGGTGTCGCCCCAGTCCAGCAGGAACGGCGCGAGGCCGCCGCCCGCCGGTGGCGTCAACTGCCAGGCCAGCTCGGTGCCGTCCGGCGTCCGACGGGACATCGCCACCGGGTCCCCCGGGTCGTAGCCGGCCGCCCGGGCCCGCGTCACCCGACCGGCGATCCCGGTGACCCGCACCGCCCAGGTCACCAGCCGTGGCCCGTCCAGCGCGTCGATGCCGAACCACCGCGGCTGCACCGGCTCCGGCTGCGCCGGGTCCGGGCCGATGATCTCCAGGTAGGCGCCGGAGCTCAGCCCCAGCAGATGGTTGCGAGTGCCCCGCCCCGGGTGGCTGCCGCCCAACACGGGCCGGAAGCCGGTGAGTTCGGCGACCTCCGCCACCGTGCGATCCAGGTCCAAGGTGGCATAGACAAGGTGGTCGAGGACCGGCGCGTCGGCCTCCCGGCCGTGGGCGTCCGTCCCGCTCACCGGGCACCACCCGCGGCCGGCAGCGGTGCGCGCGCCGCGCCCGCCACCAGCCTGCCGGCCAACGCCGGTTCCGCCGCCCAGTGCACATGCAGATACGAGGCGTGCACCCCGCCCGACGCGAAGCCCTCCACGCCGCGCCGGGGGTGCGTCACCCCCCACGCCGGGGACGCGCCCGCGCCCGGCTCCAGCACCGTCCGGTGGAACTCATGGCCGCGCACCCGGGTCCCGGCCGCCGCCAGCGCGTTGTCGGTCAGCGCCACCGCCTCCCGGTAGCCGAGCGTGAGCCGCCCGGTCATCCGACCGTCGGCCGGCAGCACCCCGCACATCGGCCGGTCGTCCAACGAACGGGAGAGATACAGCAGTCCGGCGCACTCGGCCGAGACCGGTGCCCCCGACGCCGCCAGCTCCGCCACCGCCGCCCGCAGCGGTGCGTTCGCCGACAGCTCCGGCGCGTACACCTCGGGGAAGCCGCCGCCGATCACCAACCCCCGGGTGCCCGGCGGCAGTTGCTCGTCCCGCAGCGGATCGAACGGCACCACCTCGGCCCCCGCCGCGGTCAGCAGCTCCGCGTGCTCGGCGTAGCTGAAGGTGAACGCGGGCCCGCCGGCCACGGCCACCACCGGCCGCCCGGACCCGGTGGCCCCGCCGGTCGCCACCTCGGCCCCCGCCGCCAGCGCCTGGGCCGGGTCCCACGGCAGGTCCGGCAGCTCCGGCACGCTCCGGGCCAGCGCCAACAGCGCCTCAAGGTCGCAGCCCGCGCGCACCTGCGCGGCCAACTCCCGTACCGATGCGACCGCCTCGGCCCGCCGCTCCGCGACCGGCACCAACCCCAGGTGCCGGGACGGCGTGCCGGCCCGCTCGGTGCGGTGCAGCGCCCCGAGCACCGGCACCCCGGAGGACTCCATGGCGTCCCGCAGCAGCTCCTCGTGCCGGTCCGAACCGACCTTGTTGAGGATCACCCCGGCCAGCCGGACCTCCGGGTCCCACGACGCGAAGCCGTGCACCAGCGCCGCCACCGACCGGGACTGCGAGGAGGCGTCCACCACCAGCACCACCGGCGCCCGCAACACCTTCGCCACCTGCGCGGTGGACGACAACTCTCCCCTCCCGGACGCCCCGTCGAACAGCCCCATCACGCCCTCGACCAGCGCCAGATCGGCGCCCGCCGCCCCGTGCAGGAACAGCGGCGCGATCTGGTCCGGGCCGCACAGAAAGGCGTCCAGGTTGCGACCGGGCCGGCCGGTGGCCAGCGCGTGATAGCCCGGATCGATGTAGTCGGGCCCCACCTTGTGCGGGGACACCACGAGACCGGCCTCGGCGAACGCCGCCATCAGACCGGTCGCCACCGTGGTCTTCCCGGCGCCGGACGACGGCGCCGCGATCACCAACCGGGGGACGCCCCCACTCATCGTGCACTCACCATTCGATGCCCCGCTGGCCCTTCTGGCCCGTGTCCATCGGGTGCTTCACCTTCGTCATCTCCGTCACCAGGTCCGCGACGTCCAGCAGCGCCTGCGGCGCGCCCCGCCCGGTGATCACCACGTGCTGCGTCCCGGGCCGGTCGCGCAGCACCGACACCACCTCGTCGACGTCCACCCAGCCCCACTTCAGCGGGTAGGCGAACTCGTCCAGCACCAGCACCCGGTACGTCTCGGCCGCCAGGTCCCGCTTGACCTGCTCCCAACCCTCCCGGGCCGCCTCCTCGTTGCTGAACTGGGAGTCGCGCTGCACCCAGGACCAGCCCTCGCCCATCTTGTGCCAGGCGACGGTGCCGCCCTCCCCGGAGTCGCCGAGCACCTTCAGCGCCCGCTCCTCGCCGACCTTCCACTTCGCCGACTTCACGAACTGGAACACCCCGATCGGCCAGCCCTGGTTCCAGGCGCGCAGCGCCAGCCCGAACGCGGCGGTCGACTTGCCCTTGCCCTCACCGGTGTGCACCAGCACCAGCGGACGGTTACGGCGCTGGCGGGTGGTGAGCCCGTCCTCGGGTACGACGGACGGCTGTCCCTGCGGCATTACGCGGCCTTCCTGTTGTGACGATCCGATCCCCGGTCCGCGCCGGCGCTGCCGCCGCGAACGGGCCTGCCCTGCACGGTCCGTACGAGCGCGGAGACGCTGTCCGCGCGCAGTTCGTCGAGGGTGACGGCGGTCCCGCCCAGCTCCCGGGCCAACTCCCCGGCCAGCCCCAGCCGCACCGGCCCCGCCTCGCAGTCCACCACCACCGACGCGGTCCCCTCGGCGGCCAACAGCCCGGCCGCCCGGTGGGCGCGCCCCAGAGGCCCGCCCGTCGCCCGACCACCACCCCCGGCCGAGGCGCTTCGCGCCGTCCCTCCGGATGCCCCGGTGGCCCGTCCATCGGTCACCACCACGACCAGCGGCCGGCGGGACGGATCCCGCATCCGCTCCACCCGCAGCACCTCATGGGCCCGCAACAGCCCCTCCGCCAGCGGCGTCCGGCCGCCCGTCGGCAGCCGCTCCAGCCGGGCCGCGCCCGCCTCCACCGACGACGTCGGCGGCAGCGCCAACTCGGCGCCGGAACCCCGGAAGGTGATCATCCCGATCTTGTCGCGCCGCTGGTACGCGTCGAGCAGCAGCGACAGCACCGCCCCCTTGACCGCGCCCATCCGCTTCCGCGCTGCCATCGACCCGGAGGCGTCCACCACGAACAGCACGAGATTGCCCTCGCGCCCCTCGCGCACCGCCTCCCGCAGATCGTCCCGGCGCACCACCAGGCCGGGCCCGCGCCGGCCGCGCGCCCACTGGTGCGGCGCCGCGGCCTGCACCGTCGCCGCCAAGTGCAGCTTGCCCAGGGCGCCTTGGGGGCGCCGGGCACCGGTCGTCCGGCCGTGCGCGGTCCGCGCCCGGGACCGCCGGCCGTCCGCGCCCTCGCCCAGCCCCGGCACGTCCAGCCGCCGGGTGCGGAACGGCTCGGCGGCGCCCACCGCGGCCTGCTCCCGGCCCGGCCCGGCCGCGGGCTCGCCCGCCGGCTCCCGCTCCGACTCCTCGGGCCGCGCCGGGTGCTCGGGCTCCTGCTGCCGCGGCACGTCGGGCCCCGGCGCGTCGCCCGGCCGCTCCCCGGACTCCTGCGGCGGCACCCCACCGGGGCCACCGTCGGGACCGCCCTCGGGCCCGCCGCCCGGGCCATCCGGGCCGTCGTCCGGACCCTCCGGCTCCGGCTCCGGCTCCGGATCGTCGTCCGTCCCGCCGGACTCCTCCAACACCTCGTCCAGCTTGTCCTCGTCGAGCCCGGGCGCGTCGAACGGGGCCCGCCGGCGCCGGTGCGGCAGCGCCAGCAGCGCCGCCTGACGGACGTCCTCCGGCAGCACCTCGGTCCGCCCCGCCCAGGCCGCCAGCGCGCTCGCGGTGCGGGCCATCACGATGTCCGCCCGCATCCCGTCCACCTCGAACGCCGCGCAGGCCGCCGCGATCTGCCGCAGCGCCTTGTCGCCGAGCGTCACCGACGGCAGCAACTCCCGCGCGTGTGCAATCCGTTCGCGCAAGCGCAGCTCCTCGGCCGCCCAGCGCGCAGCGAAGCCCGCCGGGTCGTCGTCGTACGCCAGCCGGCGGCGGACCACCTCGACCCGCTGCTCCGGGTCCCGGGACGCGGCGACCTCCACGGTCAGCCCGAACCGGTCCAGCAACTGCGGCCGCAGCTCGCCCTCTTCGGGGTTCATCGTCCCGACGAGCAGGAAGCGGGCGGCGTGCCGCACGGAGACGCCCTCGCGCTCCACGTAGGAGGCGCCCATGGCGGCGGCGTCCAACAAGAGGTCCACCAGGTGGTCATGGAGGAGGTTGACCTCGTCGACGTAGAGCACGCCGCGGTGGGCGTCCGCCAACAGGCCCGGCTCGAACGCCTTCACGCCCTCCGACAGCGCCCGCTCGATGTCCAGCGCGCCGACCAGGCGGTCCTCGGAGGCGCCGACCGGCAGCTCGACCATCCGCGTCGGCCGCTCGGCGGCGTCGGCCGCGCCGTGCGGCCCGTCGGGGCAGCCCGGGTCCGGTGCGGCCGGCGCACAGGAGAACCGGCAGCCGGCGACCACGTCCACCGCCGGCATCAGCTCCGCCAGCCCGCGCACCATCGTCGACTTCGCGGTGCCCTTCTCGCCCCGCACCAACACCCCGCCGATGGCCGGCGAGATGGCGTTCAGCAGGAGCCCCAGCCGCATGTCGTCCATGCCGACGACCGCGGTGAACGGGTACTGCCGGGTCGGGTTCTGCGTCGTTGTCATGCCTTAAGTCCTCCGCCTCGCCGGCTGCGCTCCTGAAGTGTTCCCCGCCGTTCCCGCCCCGTGTGCCCCCAGCTCATGGCGCCCCCGGAGGCACGAACGGCAGCCCCTCCGGCACCCCTTCCTCGATCAGCCGCAGCAGCGCCCCGGTGTCCGCGTGCTCCTCGATCAGGTCGCCCAGCCGGTCCAACTGCTCCTCGCGCAGCGCGCCGAAGCGGGTGTCCGGCGCCGGCACGAAGCGCCGACCGGCCGCCCGCGCCACCTCCCGCAGGAACGCCCGCCGGAAACCGTCGCTCTCCAGGGAGCCGTGCCAGTGCGTGCCCCACACGGCGCCCACCCGGCAGCCGTCCAGGTCCCTCCCCTGACCGTCGGACATGAACGCCGCGTCCCCGCCCAGGACTTGGGCCACCCCGTGGTGGATCTCGTAGCCCTCCACCGGCTCGCTGAGCGCCACGCCGGACGGCCGTGCGAGGGTCTTCTCCACCGCGAAACGGACCCGGACCGGCAGCAGCCCCAGCCCGTCGACCGCCCCGGCCCGCGACTCGACGTCGTCCTCGATGCGCTCGCCGAGCATCTGGTAGCCGCCGCAGATGCCCAGCACCGGACGGCCCTCGGCGGCCCGCCGGGCCACCGCGTCGGCCAGCCCGCGCTCGCGCAGCCACGCCAGCGCCCGGACCGTCCCGCGGGTTCCCGGCAGCACCACCAGGTCCGCGTCGACCAGTTCCTCGGGCCGGTCCACGAACCGCACCACCACGCCCGGTTCGGCGGCCAGCGCGTCCACGTCCGTGAAGTTGGACATCAGCGGCACCGCGGGGACCGCGACCCGCAGGACGTCCTCGCCCGCCGGCGGCGCCACCACCGACTCCCGCACGGCCCCGCGCAGCGAGACGCGCAGGCCGTCCTCCTCGTCGATGCCCAGCCCGTGCGCGAACGGCAGCACGCCGTAGGTCGCCCGCCCGGTCAGCCCGCGCAGCATCTCCAACCCCGGCTCCAGCAGCGTCACATCGCCCCGGAACTTGTTGACGAGATAGCCGGCGACCAGCGCCTGGTCCTCCTTGGACAGCAGCGCGATGGTCCCGAAGAACGACGCGAAGACCCCGCCGCGGTCGATGTCGCCGACCACCACGACCGGGATCCGCGCCGCCCGGGCCAGGCCCATGTTGACCAGGTCGGTGCGGCGCAGATTGATCTCGGCGGGGCTGCCCGCGCCCTCGCAGATCACCGCGTCATGGGTGCGCCGCAGCTCCGCCAGACAGTCGGTCACGGTGCCGAGCAACTGCTCCTGCCGGCCCGCGTGGTAGCCACGCGCGCTCAACTCGCCCACCGGCTTGCCCAACAGCACCACCTGGCTGCTGCGGTCGCTGCCCGGCTTGAGCAGCACCGGGTTCATCAGCGCGGTCGGCTCCACCCGGGCCGCGGCCGCCTGCATCGCCTGCGCCCGGCCGATCTCCGCGCCCTGTCGGGTCACGAACGAATTCAGCGACATGTTCTGCGCCTTGAACGGCGCCACCTTGACGCCCTGCCGCACCAACCAGCGGCAGATGCCGGCCGTCACCACGCTCTTGCCGGCGTCGGACGTCGTCCCGGCCACCAGCAGCCCACCGGCCGTCTTCCCGCGCCCGTTCACCGGGGCACCCTCCCGTTCACCCGGCGGCGCCGCACGGCATCCGCCGCCAGCCGTCCCGCCACCGTCACACCCAGCGCCAACGCGCTCACCCGCCGGGAGAGCCGCACCGCCCGCTCCACGTCGGAGACCTTCGGGGGCCGCGCCCCGCCGTTGAGCACCGGCCGGTGCTCCACCCGTCCGCCGTACGCCAGCGTGCCGCCCAGCCGGACGCCCAGCGCACCGGCGAACGAGGCTTCCACCGGGCCCGCGTTGGGGCTCGGATGGGCCCCGCCGTCCGCCCGCCAGGCCCGCAGCGCACCGCGCCGATCCGGTCCGGCGAGGACCGTCAGCGCCGCGGTCAGCCGGGAGCCGGGCCAGCCGGCGAGGTCGTCGAGCCGGGCCGCGGCCCAGCCGAACCGCCGGTAGCGCGGCGACTTGTGACCCACCATCGCGTCCAGGGTGTTCACCGCACGGAACGCCACCAGTCCGGGCACCCCGCCCAGCGCGCCCCACACCAGGGCGCCCACCACCGCGTCCGAGGTGTTCTCGGCGACCGACTCCACCACCGCACGGGCCATCTGCGGCCCGTCCAACGCCTGCGGGTCGCGCCCACACAGATGCGGCAACCGCTCCCGCGCCACGTCCAGATCACCGACGTCCAGCGCACCGCCCACGGCGCGCGCCTCCCGGCCCAACGAGGTGCCGCCCAGCACCGCCCACACCGCGGCCGCGGTCAACGCGGCCCGGGCGCCCGGACGGTGGCGCACGGCGCGCGCCAACAGCGCGGCGCCGGCGGCCGCGCCACCCGCGCACACCACCGCGTGCGCCGCCCCGTAACCACGGTGGTCGCGCCACAGTCGACGTTCGAGGGCGCCCGCGGCCCGGCCGAACGCGGCCACCGGATGGCCGCGCCGCGGATCCGCCGCGATCAGGTCACCGAGGAAGCCGAGGGCCGCGCCGCACGCGTATGTCGCGTGTTCGCCGCGCACCGGATCAGGCCGCCGTCAGACACCGAACGGGCCCTGCGGCAGCGGGCGATGAGGCTCTCGATGGGCAGCCAGGCATGGTGGTATGTCCTCACTCAGGGTCCTCGCCCTGGCTCGACGCGACGGCGACCAGAGTCTCCTGGCTCCCGGATCGGCGCGACCCCCGGCCTTCCCGCCCGTACGTGGCGTACGGGCCGTGGCCCTCGTCGGAGGAGCGCTCCCCGGTGACAGTGGCGGGACCGCGCCGGATTCGCACCGGACTTCCTCTGCTGTCGCCGATTGGCCCCGGCAGTCCACCACGCCCCGCGACGCCCGTCAACTCGCCCTTGACCTGCGACGCAGCCCCACCGGCTGTCCTGTGTCCAAGACCACAGGGCAGCCGCCGGCGCCCACCCGCCACCCCACCGCGCCCCTCCTGCAAACCCGCGCGCCGCCCGCCCCGAACGCCGCCCGGCGGAACGGGCCTTCGCGACGGCCGACGGCCCGGCAGCCCGCCGGCTTGGCCGGTCTACCGGTCTACCGCACCCCACGCCAACGGGGCGCCCGGCGGCCGCGGCTGGTGCCGCGCCCTCCGGACGCCCCGTCCACTGCTACCGGCCCGCGGCCGGCCAACTGTCAGGCGGCGACGATCAGATAGATCCCGTACGCCACCGCCACCGCGCAGAGTGCGAACGCCGCCAGCGCCCCGGCGCGTGCCCCCGCGCCCGGTGCCGTGGAGGCCGCCGCCGCGTCGCCGTCCGCGGCCGGCTTACGGGAGGTGCCCACGATGCCGACGGTGAACAGGCCCACGATTCCCACCGTCACCGCGAGCGTGACGCCGAAGACCTGGCCGAGAGCCGCCCAGTCGATGTGCATTGCGTAGTCCTTTGGTCCTTGGGTCAGTTCGGTTGCTGCGGCCGGGCGGTCAGGAGGAGGCCGTCGCGGGCTGGGCGGGGGCGGCGGCGTCCCGCTGCGAGGGCACGGCGAGCGCGTCCGCCTCGGAGGCCGCCGGGGCGAGGGTGCCCGCCGGGGGCGGCGAGACGGTCTGGAGCGCGGTGGTGACGACGCCCGCCGGCTCCACCGCCGGACCCTCGTTGACGTTGGTGTGGTCGATCGGCTTGCGCCGGGAGGCGGCCCAGATGCCGCCGCAGATCGCCAGCGCCAGGACGGTCACCGTCGTGATGCCCCAGGTGCCCTGGTCGGCGAGGAACGCGGCGCCGGCGGAGACCAGGCCGGCGGCCGGCAGGGTCAGCCCCCAGGCCACGACCATCCGGCCGGCCGTGGACCAGCGCACCACGCCGCCCTTGCGGCCGAGCCCGGAGCCCATCACGGAGCCGGAGCAGACCTGGGTGGTGGAGAGCGCGAAGCCGAGGTGGGAGGAGGCCAGGATGGTGGCCGCGGCGCCGGTCTGGGCGGCGAAGCCCTGCGGCGGCTGGATGTCGGTGATGCCCTTGCCCATGGTGCGGATGATCCGCCAGCCGCCCAGGTAGGTGCCGAGCGCGATGGCCATGCCGGCGGAGGCGATCACCCACATCGGCGGGTCGGAGTGCGGGGCGATGGCTCCGCCGGTGATCAGCGCGAGGGTGATCACGCCCATCGTCTTCTGCGCGTCGTTGGTGCCGTGGGCCAGCGAGACCAGCGCCGCCGAGGCGATCTGCCCGGCGCGGTAGCCCTTGGCGGTGTCGGCCTCGTCGCGGCCGCGGGCCAGCCGGTAGGTGAGCCGGGTCGCCGCCATCGAGGCGAGCCCCGCGACGAACGGCGCGGCCACCGCCGGGATCAGGACCTTCATCACGACGGCCTCGCCGTGCACCCCGCCGGTGCCGACGGACACCAGGGTCGCGCCGATCAGACCACCGAAGAGGGCGTGCGAGGAGCTGGAGGGGAGGCCGGCGAGCCAGGTGACGAGGTTCCAGATGATGGCGCCGACCAGGCCGGCGAAGATCACTTCCGGTCTGATGCCGGCGCTCTCGTCGATGATGCCGCCGGAGATGGTCTTGGCGACCTCAACCGACAGGAACGCGCCGCCGAGGTTGAGTACCGCTGACATCGCCACCGCGGTCTTGGGTCGCAGGGCCCCGGTGGAGATGGTGGTGGCCATTGCGTTGGCCGTGTCGTGGAAGCCGTTCGTAAAGTCGAACACCAAGGCCGTGACGATCACGATCCCGATGAGAAGCGTGATGTGTTCCATTCACCCAGGCAATCCGTTCGATGGTCAGTGTCTTCGAGAACGTACGGACGGTGAGTGAACGGAAAGTGAACTCGGCCGGGCGCCGCGGTGACACCCCCGCAGTGTTCACGCGGAGGCGCCCCTGCCGCCACTTCCGTCTCATCTGTTCGCAAACCTCTTGAGCTGGGCCACGGTCCCGTTCCAGCGGTCCTGATCGCCCGGCAGCCGCCCGTGCGAGGCGTACTGCACGATGCTCGAGAACGACCAGCCGGCGGGCGTCCGCGCCCCGCCCGAATAGTCCGCCAGCCACAGCGGATGGTCACCGCCGAAGGCCCGGCTGCCGCCCGTGCAGCGGTTCCACCAGCGGGCGGTGGTGTAGATCACCGGCCGTCGCCCGGCGTCGCGCCGCACCTCGTCGCTGAACGCCCGTATCCAGCGCACCAACGCCGCACTGCTCAGCCCGAAGCACGGCTGCTTGCCGTCGTAGGGGTTGTGCTCGATGTCGAGGGCCGGCGGCAGCGTCCAGCCGTCCCGTTTCCCGCGGCCGCCGTGGCGCAGGAAGGAGTGGGCCTGCCGGGTGCCCGACGAGGCGCTGGGCACCGCGAAGTGGTAGGCGCCGTGCAGGAGTCCGGCCGCCCGGGAGCCGTTGTACTGCGCCGCGAACCGGGGGTTGCGGTAGCCGTCCGACTCGGTGGCCTTGACGTAGACGAACCGCGCGCCCTTCGCGCGGACCGCCCGCCAGTCGATGTGCTTCTGGTACGAGGAGACGTCGTGCCCCAGCGGCCGGCCGTCCGCGGCGGCCCGCGCGGGGTGTGCGGCGAGTGCGGTGCCGGCCAGTGACGCCACCGCCACGGCTATCGCGGTTGCCACCGTGGTCCGAGAAGTGGAGCGGTCACACGTCATGTGTCCCCCCTGGGTGAGGACATGTGAGGGCTGCAGTTCGCTCGACGCTAGAGGATGATCACCGCAACATGGTCGATCCCCGGCCAATTCCCCTCAGGAGAGCGGGTATCCCCATATGGGGGATACCAGGTGCCTGGCGCGGTGGCCTACCGTGCCCCGTCCTGCTCGTACGGTGTGATGCACTGCCCCCGCGCGTTTTCGCACGTCCCGCAGTGCCGCCCCGGAGGACACCATGAAGGACCGCCCGGACCACCTCGCCACCGCCTGGAGCGAGCTCGTCGCCACCGCCCGCCGGACCGCCGCCGACGGCCTCGTCGTCGGCACCTCCGGCAACGTCTCGGTCCGCGTCAAGGACCTGATCCTCGTCACGCCCAGCGGCGTCCCCTACGACCGGCTCGGGCCCAGCGACGTCACCGGGGTCGACCTCGAAGGCCGCCAGATCGTCGGCAGGCTCCGCCCGACCAGCGAACTCCCGCTCCACCTGGCCGTCTACCGCGACACCACCGCCACCGCCGTCGTGCACACCCACGCCCCGCACGCCACCGCCGTCTCCACCCTCGTCACCGAACTCCCGCCCATCCACTACATGACGGCCGCCCTCGGCGGACCCGTCCGGGTCGCCCCCTACGCCCTCTACGGCAGCGATGAACTCGCCGCCCACATGGCCGCCGCGCTCACCGACCGCAGCGCCGCCCTCCTGCAGAACCACGGCACCATCGCCCACGGCGCCACCCTCGCCGAGGCGCTGGACCGCACCGCCCAACTGGAGTGGATGTGCCGGGTCTGGCTCACCGCGGTCTCCGTGCCCGGGCACACCCCCAGCCTGCTGTCGGCCGACCAGCTCGACGCCGCGGGGGAGCGGTTGCGCGGCTACGGCCAGCCCGGCGACGCCCCCGCCTGACCCGCCGCGACCCCGCGCGCCGGGCCCCGACACGGCACAACGCCGCTGGTCCGGCCGCCGGTCCCGGTGCCCGGTGGCCGGCTCCGGCGGCGCTGCGCACACTGGAGTGATGCGACGGGGAACCATGGCGGCGGTGACCGCCACCACCGTGATCGGCGCCGGGGCGGCCGCCGTGGCCGCCGGGCGGTACGCCGGCGATGTTGCCCTGAAAGCGTCGCCCGGCCGCCCCCTCCCCGGCGACCCCCGGCTCACCGTCCACTCCGCCGCCGGCGACCGCCTCGTCCTCACCCGCAGCCTGGCCTCCCTCAGACCCGGCACCTACGGGCTGACCGGCGCCGGCTGCCACGCGGTGGTCGGCCCCGTCGTCCACGACACCCCGCACCCCGCCGACGCCGTCGTCCGCCGCCTGGAACGCGTCACCCACGGCACGTTGCGCCCCGGCGCCCGGATGCGGCTCACCCCGCAGGTGCACGCCGGCAACCCCTACGACGCCCTCGGCCTGGCCTACGAGGAGGTCGACGTCCCCGGCGAACTCGGGCCGCTGCCCGCGTGGTTGGTGCCCGGCGCCCGCGACACCTGGGTCCTCACCGCCCACGGCCTCGGCACCACCCGCGAACACCCCATGGTGGTACTGCCGTTCCTGCACCGCCACCACTTCCCCGTCCTCAACCTCGCCTACCGCAACGACCCGGGCGCCCCGCACACCACCGACGGGCTGCACCACCTCGGCGACACCGAATGGCGCGACCTGGACGCCGCGATCCGCTACGCCGTCCAACACGGCGCCCGCGCCGTCGTCCTGTACGGCTGGTCCGCCGGCGCCACCATGGCGCTGCGCGCCGCCGCCAACTCCGCACTGCGGGACCGGATCTCCGGCCTCGTCCTGGACTCCCCGATCCTCGACCGGCACGCCACCGTCCGCGCGCTGGCCGCCGCCCGGCGCATCCCGCGGATCCTGCTCCCGCTCGCCGTGCGCGCCGCCGAGGGCCACACCGGACTGCCCGTCGACCGCCCCGCCGACGCCGTGGACCCCGACGAACTCGGCATGCCCGCCCTGCTGTTCCACGGCCCCGAGGACACCCTCGCCCCCTGGGGTGCCTCCCGGAGCTTCGCCGCCCGCCGCCCGGAGCTGATCACCCTCGCGCCCGTGCCGCACGCCCCGCACGCCGCGATGTGGAACGCCGCCCCGGACCGCTACGAGGAGACCCTGCGCCGCTTCCTCACCCCGCTGATGTGACGACGGTGCCGAGGCGCCGAGGCGCCGAGGCGCCGCTGCCGGCGCACCGCCGGCCGACCCCGGGCCGCCGCGGCGCACGGCCCCCCATCGACCCCAGCCGAGGCCCCGCCGGGCCCGAAGGTGTACGGGCGGACAACTCCCGCTCTCGGGGAGGGGAAGCCGGGGTGGCGCCCGCCCGGAAGACCGCAAGTCGGGTTCCGATTGGGCTTTCGGGCCGTCAGAGGCAAGACTGCTCCTGTGACGTCCCGTACACCGCGCGACTCCCGGCTCCGACTCGTCCCCCGACAACCGATTGCGGCCGCCCGCCGGGCGGTGAGCACCCGGGTCACCCGCCCGGCGCCCAGGCCCCCCGAGGGCACCCCGTCGCCCGCGGAACTGGCCCGCCAGGCCCGCGCCGTGCTCGCCGGCGCGGCCCGCCTCGCGCACTGGGCCGACCGCGCGGGCAGCCTGCGCGCGGGCGGCGACGGAGCGCTCCCACAGACCGCCGTCGACGCCGCCGCCGAGGCGCTGGGGCTGACGCCCCACCAGGTCCGTGCCGACTGGGACCGGGCCCGGCTCGCCGGGCTGATCGAGCTCCACGACGGACTGGCCCGCCCCGGCTGGCGGCTGCGGGCCTGGGACCGCGACGACACCGCCGCCCTGCGCGGCTGGGTCGCGCTCTTCGACGCCTGGTCGCTGGCGCTGCCCGCGCCGGCCGGTGCGGGCCTCACGGCCGTCGCCGAGGTGGTGGAGGCCGTGCCGCAACTGCTGTCCCTGCTGCACCTGTCCGCCGGTCCGGTGCGGCTGCCGGTGCTGCTCGACATGCTCACCCAGCGCGTCGAGGAACTGCGCACCGAACGCTGCGAGGTCCCCTACGGGCCCGACCCGGCACCCGACGGCGCCGACGCCGGCGGAGCGACGAACGGCGCCGCGGGGGCGTCGCTCGTCGAGCTGCTGCGCTGGGCGCTGGACGCACTGCTCGCGGTCGGCGCGCTGGTGCCGCCGGCGGGCGCGCCCGAGGGCCCCGGGGAGCGCGCCGGCGAGGGCCGACACCACGGCCAGGAGGCGCAGTTGACGCCGCTGGGCAACTGGTCGGTGTGGGTCAAGCTGGAGCAGATCTGCGTCGCCGCGCAGAGCCCGGCCGGCCACATCGAGCAGTCCGCGGAGGCGATGCTGCGCGGCTGCGCCCGGCTGACCCCGGGCCCGGCCCGCGCCGAGTACCGCGCCTGGCTCGCCGCCCGCTCCGTCGGCGCCGCCGTCGAGGAGCTGCTGGCCGTCGCCCGCGGCGAGGACGCGCTGCTGCGC
The DNA here is from genome assembly GCF_042798755.1 of Streptomyces sp. NPDC057743. Taxonomy (NCBI): domain Bacteria; kingdom Bacillati; phylum Actinomycetota; class Actinomycetes; order Kitasatosporales; family Streptomycetaceae; genus Streptomyces; species Streptomyces sp. NPDC057743. The sequence goes on along the minus strand of NZ_JBHVJX010000002.1, from coordinate 48,969 downwards.
GGGCTGGCCTTCGAGGCGCTGCGCGCCGTCGGCGCCCCCGCCGAACCGGCCGTGCGCGCCGCCGCCGAGGAGCCGGCGCTGCGGCCCTACGCCCTGCTCTGGCTCGTCGAGCACGAGGGCGGCGACCCGGAGACCGCGCCGGACGTCCTCACCCGCGAGGAGTCGACCTGGCTGTGGGTGGACACCGCGGCGGCCGTCGCCGACCACGGCGAGACCCAACTCCTCGTCCGGCACCTGGACTCGGCGGTCCAGGGCTCGGTGCCGCGGCTGCTGGAGGAGGTCCGTGCGGTCGGCCATCCCCGGACCGTCCAGGTGCTGGTGGCGCTGGCCGCCGCCCACCCGGACCCGGCGCTCGCCAAGGCCGTGCGCCGAGCGGCTTTCCAGGTCCACACCGGCGGCGCCTAACCGGCCGGGCACCGCGGCCGGGCGCCGGCGGGTCATGACCCCGCCCCGCCCGGCCGGTAGGTGCCGAAGCTCCAGAGAGTGCCCTCGGCATCGCGCGCCAGATAGTCCCGGGAGCCGTACTCCTGGTCCGTCGGCGGCACCAGGATCTCCACCCCGGCCCGCCGGGCCCGCTCGCAGTGCGCGTCGGGATCGTCGACGACGACGTACACGCCGCTCGGCCCGGCGTCGCCCATCGCCTCGTCGAACGGGCCGCCGTGCCCCTTCGAACCGAGCATCACCACCCCGTCGCCATGGGCGAGTTCGGCGTGCAGCACGGCGCCGTCCTCGCCGTCGTACCGCGCGGCGACGGTGAAGCCGAAGCCTTCGGTCAACTGCCGGATCGCGCCCGGGGCGTCCCGGTAGAGCAGCGTGGGGAACATCCCCGCAGTGCCTGCCATGTCGATCACCGCACCTCTCGCGTCGCGGGACGGCCCCCTGCCACCCCAACTCCTGTGTCCTGTCTCACAGTCTGGCAGCGGGGTCTGACAACGCAGGAAATCGACTTGCACCGGCCCGTTAGACTGCCTGCATGGCAGTTCTCCTCTGGGTTCATTAGACGGCGTAGACCGCTCTCGGACCGTCCGTCCAACCCGCCGTCTTCCTGCCCTGGAGTTTTTCCCGTGATCACCGCTTCCGGCCTTGAGCTGCGCGCCGGCGCCCGAATCCTCATCGAGTCCGCCTCCTTCCGCATCGCCAAGGGCGACCGCATCGGCCTGGTCGGCCGCAACGGAGCCGGCAAGACCACCCTCACCAAGGTCCTGGCCGGCGAGGGCATGCCCACCAGCGGCTCGGTCACCCGCTCCGGCGAGGTCGGCTACCTCCCGCAGGACCCGCGCACCGGCGACCTCGACGTCCTCGCCCGCGACCGCATCCTCTCCGCCCGCGGCCTGGACACCGTGCTGCGCCGGATGCGGGAGAACGAGGACCGGATGGCGAACGGCAAGGGCGCCACCCGCGAGAAGGCCATGAAGAAGTACGAGCGGCTGGAGACCGAGTTCCTCACCAAGGGCGGTTACGCGGCCGAGTCCGAGGCCGCCACCATCGCCGCCAGCCTGGGCCTGCCCGACCGGATCCTCGCCCAGCCCCTGCACACCCTCTCCGGCGGCCAGCGGCGCCGCGTCGAGCTGGCCCGGATCCTCTTCTCGGACTCCGACATCCTGCTGCTCGACGAGCCCACCAACCACCTCGACGCCGACTCCATCGCGTGGTTGCGCGACTACCTCAAGACCTACCGCGGCGGCTTCATCGTCATCTCCCACGACGTCGACCTGGTCGAGACGGTCGTCAACAAGGTCTTCTACCTGGACGCCAACCGCTCGCAGATCGACGTCTACAACATGGGCTGGAAGCTCTACCAGCAGCAGCGCGAGGCCGACGAGAAGCGCCGCAAGCGCGAGCGGGCCAACGCCGAGAAGAAGGCCGCCGCGCTCAACTCCCAGGCCGACAAGATGCGGGCCAAGGCCACCAAGACCGTCGCCGCGCAGAACATGGCCCGGCGCGCCGACAAGCTGCTGGCCGGCCTGGAGGCGGTGCGGGTCTCCGACAAGGTCGCCAAGCTGCGCTTCCCGGACCCGGCGCCGTGCGGCAAGACCCCGCTGACCGCCGAGGGCCTCTCCAAGTCCTACGGCTCCCTGGAGATCTTCACCGACGTCGACCTCGCCATTGACAAGGGCTCCCGGGTCGTCATCCTCGGCCTCAACGGTGCCGGCAAGACCACCCTGCTGCGGCTGCTGGCCGGCGTCGAGACGCCCGACACTGGCGAGGTCCGCCCCGGCCACGGCCTCAAGCTCGGCTACTACGCCCAGGAGCACGAGACCCTGGACCCGGACCGCACGGTCCTGGAGAACATGCGCTCCGCCGCCCCCGACATGGACCTCGTCGAGGTCCGCAAGGTGCTGGGCTCCTTCCTGTTCTCCGGCGACGACGTCGACAAGCCCGCGGGCGTGCTCTCCGGCGGCGAGAAGACCCGTCTCGCCCTGGCCACCCTGGTCGTCTCGTCCGCCAACGTCCTCCTCCTCGACGAGCCCACCAACAACCTCGACCCGGCCAGCCGCGAGGAGATCCTCGGCGCGCTGCGCACCTTCACCGGCGCCGTGGTGCTGGTGACCCACGACGAGGGCGCGGTGGACGCGCTGGCCCCGGAGCGGATCATCCTGCTCCCGGACGGTGTCGAGGACCTGTGGGGCCAGGACTACGCGGACCTGGTCGCCCTGGCCTGATCTCCGAGGTGCCGGTGCCGCCGGTTGGATCACGCCCACTGGATCATTCGGCCCACGGGTGATCCATCATCTGAGTGAGAACGGCTCATACACCGGCGAGCCTGCACCATCCGGCCGGGCCCCACGGGCCCGGCCGGCATCTTTTCTACGGCACACCACCTGACCTGGCACTTTTCGGGCATCAAGGCGTGCACGCGGGTTCCGGGGTGCGCGGCGGCGGCAATGCGGACCGCGCCGGCCGTCCGCGGCACGGCAAAGGATGTCTCACATACCTTGCGGAATGGGTGGCCAGGAAGCCGGGGAGGGGTGATCATGAGAGTCCAGAGCGCACTTCCCACGAGGAGGCACGGGTGGCCGAGACTCTGAAGAAGGGCAGCCGGGTAACCGGCGCTGCGCGCGAAAAGCTCGCGGCAGACCTGAAGAAGAAATACGACGCCGGAGCGAGCATCCGGGCGCTGGCCGAGGAAACCGGCCGCTCCTATGGATTCGTGCACCGGATGCTCAGCGAATCCGGTGTGATCCTGCGCAGTCGCGGCGGAGCCACGAGGGGCAAGAAGGCCGCCTCGGTCTGAGGGCCGCGGCTCCGGGTACATGCGGTGCCCCCGCAGTCGGCCGGGAGGTTACCGTTCAGTCACTTACGCACGCAGGTGCGGTGGCTGACTCGGAGGCGCCCTCATGACTCTGCTCGACAAGCACGGTGTGCGGCTCACCGTGGACGACGCGATCGCCACGGTGACCCTCGCCAACGCGGCAAAGCGCAATGCACAGAGCCCCGCCATGTGGCGGGCACTGGCCGAGGCGGGCTCGCTGCTGCCGGGGAACGTCCGGATCGTGGTCCTGCGCGCAGAGGGCAAGTCCTTCTCCGCGGGGCTGGACCGGCAGGCGTTCACGCCCGAAGGGTTCGACGGCGAGCCGTCGTTCCTGGATCTGGCGCGCGGTACGGACGAGGCGCTGGACGCCACGATCGCCGAGTACCAGGAGGCGTTCACCTGGTGGCGGCGGACCGACCTGGTGTCCATCGCCGCCGTCCAGGGGCACGCCATCGGCGCGGGCTTCCAACTCGCCCTCGCCTGCGACCTGCGGGTCGCCGCCCAGGACGCGCAGTTCGCCATGCGGGAGACCAGCCTGGGCCTGGTTCCGGACCTGACCGGCACCCATCCTCTGGTGGGGCTGGTCGGCTACGCCCGGGCGCTGGAGATCTGCGCCACCGGGCGCTTCGTGCACGCCGACGAGGCCGGGCGGATCGGCCTGGCCAACGTCGTGGTGCCCGGCGATGAACTCGACGGCGCGGTGGCCGACTTGGCCGCTGCGCTGCTCGCCGCGCCCCGGGACGCCGTCATCGAGACCAAGGCCCTGTTGGCCGGCGTCGCGGGTCGCGGCTACGAGGAGCAGTGCCGCGCCGAGCGGGCCGCCCAGGCGCGTCGGCTGCGGGACCTGGCCGGCGCGGGCGACTGACCGCCGACGTCAGCGGTATGAGACCGCGGTGACCAGTACGGCCGCGGTCTCCGGTGCCGGTGGTGGGCCGGTCACCGCCCGGCGGACGGCGCGGGCGACGTCCAGGGGGCGGTGACCGGCGGCGGTCGCCAGTTGGATCAGTACGTGCGTTCCGTCGTCGGAGCGCGCCACCGGGCGGGAGCGGCCGGCCAGGGCGGGGGCGAGCCGGGCCACCCCGGGGACCGCGAGGACCCGGTCGGCGAGGTCGTCCGGGGCTTCCGGGCCGGGGGATGCGCCGCGGTCCGGGGCCCCGGTTTCCGCTTCGGTTTCCGGAACTGCCGCCTCCGGGGCGCCCGTTGGGGCCTCGTCCGGTGGGGTGCGCGCGGCCGGCTCGTCCAGCAGGTCGGCGATCCGGAGGTCCACGGCGGTCAGGCGGAGCCCCAGGTCGTGCTCCGCCACGGTCAGCAGCGCCGTCCGCAGGCGGGCGGCGAGCAGGGGGAGGGGGCGGTCCGGCGGTGCGGTGACGTCCGCCGTGAGGCGCAGCGGGCCCGGCGGCAGGGCGCTGGGCGGTGGTGGGACGGTCGGCGCGGGGGCGTCGTCCGGGGCGTCCAGGGTGAGCCGTAGCGCGCTCAGGCGGACGCCGGGCGGGGTGCCCAGGGAACGCAACAGAGCGGTGCGGGCGGCGCGTTCGGCGATCCAGGCGCCGTCCGCCGGGCCGCCGAGCGGCAGGACCCGGCCGAGGCCGAGCTGTGCCCGCACGGCGTGTGCCAAGTCGTGCGTGGCCACCGCGTCACCCCCTTTTCCCGGGCCCGTTTCGGGCCACCTTTCCAGCCTGCCGCAGTCCGTCCGCCCCGGCAGGCCGGGCACTCCGCTGCCCCGTCCCCGGGGCGCACCCCGCCCTCCGCCCCTACTGTGGGGAGCGCCAAGAGCGGGATGAACGGGATGAACGAGATGAACGGGGCGAATGGGGTGAGTGGTGTGGATTGGGTGCATGGGGTGGACGGGATGGCTGGTGTGAGGGGGAGAGGGGGTGGGGGCGATGGGTGAGGGCGAGCCGGCTGCGGAGGCGGTGAAGCCGCCGGTGAAGCGGGGCGGGGGCGATCCCGCGACCCGTGGGCGGACCACCATCGCCGACGGTGTCGTGGAGAAGATCGCCGGGCTCGCGGCCCGCGATGTGGTGGGCGTCCACACGATGGGCAGCGGGTTCGCCCGCACGCTCGGCGCGGTGCGCGACCGAGTGCCCGGCGGCGGGCGGGCGGCCACCGCGACGCGCGGGGTGAAGGCCGAGGTCGGCGAGGTGCAGACCGCGCTGGACCTGGAGATCGTGGTCGATTACGGGGTCGCCATCGCGGAGGTGGCGCGGGCCGTCCGGGAGAACGTGATCTCCGCCGTGGAGCGGATGACCGGCCTGGAGGTCGTCGAGGTCAACATCGCGGTGAGCGACGTGAAGTTGCCCGACGAGGACGGCGAGGACGAGGAAGCGGAGCCGCGGCTCCAGTGACCGGGCCGGCCGGAGCGGCAAGCGAAGGAGCGCACGATGAGCATGGCCGTGATCGGGCTGGTGGCCGGGATGGCGCTGGGCTTCGCCGGGTACTTCGGCGGGTTCGGGGCGTTCATCCTGGTGGCGGCGCTGGGCGTGGTGGGGTTTGTGGCCGGCAGGTTCCTCGACGGGGACCTGGAGGTCGGGGAGTTCTTCCGCACCCGGACCGGCGACCGCGACGACCGGCGGCGGTGAGCGGCGGATGGCGACGGTGACCGGGTCCGCCGCTGCCGCCGACGTGCCGGCCGGCGAGCGCGGGGAGACCAGGGTCGCGGACCGGGTGGTCGCCAAGATCGCGGCACGGGCGGCCCGGGAGGCGCTGCGCGCGGCGTCCCCCGGCGCGCCCACCGACGCCCATGCCACGGTGACGGTGGCCCGCCGCGACGTCCACCCACCGTTCGGCGAGGCCCGGCTGCGGATCGCCGTGGAGCTGGACTATCCCGCCCCGATCGGCGCGCGGTGCGGCCAGGTGCGTCGCCAAGTAGCAGAGCGCGTACGGGAGTTGGCGGGGATGACGGTTGCCGAGGTGGCGGTGCGGGTGGAGCGGTTGAACTCGCCGCTGTTGACGGACCGGGGGCGGGAGCGGGTGCGATGAGCGCGGGGCGGGGCGGGGCCGGGGCCCGTCAACCGGGCGGTTCCGAGGGCGGGTTGGCGGTGCGGCCGGACGTCGTGGATCCCGGCCCGGTCCGTGCCGACGGGCGCGCGGGGCGCTTCTGGTCGGCTCGGCGGGTGCCGGCGGCGCTGGTTGCGCTGGTCCTGCTGGGCGCCGCCGGGCTGCTGCTCTACGACGTGGCGGCGGTGCGGGCCGGCCGCACCGCGATGGCCTGGCGCCGGCGGCTGGCGCACGAACTGGCCACCCGGCACCTGGACGACCCCTGGGTGCTGGGCGCCGCGGCGGCCGCGGTGGTCCTCGGGATCTGGCTGCTCGCGCTGGCCGGCACCCCGGGGCTGCGGGCGGTGCTGCCGATGCGGCGGGCCACCCCCGGCATCCGGGCCGGGCTCGACCGGTCGGCCGCCGCGCTGGTGCTGCGCGACCGGGCCATGGAGGTCTCCGGCGTGCAGTCCGTGCGGATGACCGTCGGCCGCCATCGGGCGCGGGCCCGGGCGGTGGTGCACTTCCGGGCGCTGGACGAGGTACGCGGCGACCTCACCACGGCGCTCGGCGACGGACTGCGGCAACTCGGCCTGCCGCACCGGCTGCGGCTGTCCGTCGACGTCCGGCGCCCCAAGAGGAGGTGAGGGCGCGATGCGCACCGTACGCGCCACGGTCAACCGGGTGTTGCTCGGGCTGGTCGGGCTGCTGCTGCTCGGCGGTGGCGCCCTGGCGCTGCTGGGCGGCCTCGACCTGCCCGCCCGTTGGCACCTCGCGCTGCCCGCCGGCTGGCCCTGGGACCGCCCGGACGCGGTGCCGCTCCCGGCGGGCGACCGCACCCGGTTCACCGACCGCGGCTGGTGGTGGCCGTCGGTCATCGCCGCGCTGGCCGTGCTGGTGCTGTTGCTGCTGTGGTGGCTGCTGGCCCAACTCCGGCGGCGCCGGCTCGGTTCGCTGCTGGTCGACACCGGGGACGGCGAGGGCGCGACGGTGCGCGGGCGGGCCCTGGAGGCGGCCCTGGCGGCCGAGGCGGCGGCGGTGGACGGCGTCGACCGGGCGGCCGTCGTGCTGACCGGCCGCCGCATGGCGCCGCGGGCGCACGCCCTGGTGGTCCTCGCCCCGCACGCCGACCCCGGGATCGTGGTGCTCCGGCTCTCCGAGGGGGCGGTGGACCACGCCCGCGCATCGGCCGGCCTGGAACGGCTGCCGACGGAGGTCCGGCTGCGGGCGGTCCGGCACCGGGCGGAACGGGTCAGCTAGCGGCGGGCGGGGGCCGTACGGGCGTGATTTTCGCGCCCGCCCCCTCTGCGTGGCCCTCGTTGCGGCCTCCCGTGGGTCGTGCAGCCTCCCGGTGACGGTCGGGAGGCTGCAACGGCCGGGAAACTCACGGGAGTTGAGCGGTGGCGGATGGTCGCATAGGCCGCGCGAAGGGAGCGTCCACGGGATGCGGGCAAAGGTGGGCTGGCCCGGTCATCGCGCGAACTCGCCCCGGCCGGGCGTCAGTTGCGTCGGCCGGGGCGGTGACGTAGGCGGCGCGCGCCACCGGGTGGTTCAGAAGCCGCGGCGGGCCCCGCCGTCCACCGGAACCATCACGCCCGTCAGGTAGGACGCGGCGGGGGAGAGCAGGAAGGCGGCGGTGCGGCCGAACTCGGCCGGGTCGCCGTAGCGGCGCAGCGGGATGGTGGCGCAGTTGCGGGCGCGCGAGCCCTCGGGGTCGCCGGAGACCGCGTCGAGCTGGGTCATCCGGTCGGTGGCGATCCGGCCGGGGAGGACGCCGACGACGCGGATGCCGCGCGGGCCCAACTCGTCGGCGAGGGACTTGGCGAAGCCGGCGAGGCCCGGGCGCAGGCCGTTGGAGAGGGTGAGCCCGGCGATCGGCTCGTAGACCGAGCCGGAGAGCACGAAGCCGATCGCGCCGCCCTCGCCCAGCTCCGCGGCGACGGCGCGGGCGAGCCGGACCGCGCCGAGGAAGACCGTCTCGAAGGCCGTCTGCCACTGCTCGTCGGTGGTGGTGTCGGTAGTGCCCGGCGCCGGGCCGCCCACGCTGATGAGGACGCCGTCCAGCCGCCCGAAGCGCTCCCGGGCGGCCGCCACCAGGCGGGCCGGCGCCTCGGGGTCGGCGTTGTCGGCGGCGACCCCCAGGGCCCGCTCGCCCAGGGAGGCGGCGGCCTCGGTGGCGGCCTCCTCGGTGCGTCCGGTGAGCACGACGTTGGCGCCGTCGGCGACCAGTTCGCGGGCGGTGGCGAAGCCCAGGCCCCGGGTGGCGCCGGTGAGGAGATACGTCCGGTCGGTGAGTCCAAGATCCATGGCCCTAGTCTGCCCCCGCCCCGTGGTGCAGTGCGAAGGCGGTCCCCAACAGCCCGATGTGGCTGAACGCCTGCGGGAAGTTGCCCAGTTGGCGCCCGCTGGCCGGGTCGTACTCCTCGGCGAGCAGCCCCACGTCGTTGCGCAGCGTCAGCAGCCGCTCGAAGAGCGTTCGGGCCTGGTGCCGGCGCCCGGTCAGCAGCAGCGCGTCCGCCAGCCAGAACGAGCAGACCAGGAACGTGCCCTCGTCACCGGGGAGCCCGTCCACGGGGGTGCCCTCGGTGCTGTAGCGGCGCATCAGGCCGTCGTGCGTCAGCTCGCGGCGCAGGGTGTCGACGGTCGAGATCACCCGGGGGTCGTTCCCGGGGAGGAAGCCGACCCGGGGGATCAGCAGCGTCGCGGCGTCCAGTTCCGTCGAGCCGTAGGACTGGGTGAAGGTGCCCCGCTCGGTGTCGTAGCCGCGCGCGCAGACCTCCCGGTGCACCTCGTCGCGCATCGCCCGCCAGCGGTCCACGTCGCCGCCCGACCTCGGGTGCGCCTTCAGCACCTTGACCGCGCGGTCGGCCGCGACCCAGGCCATGACCTTGGAGTGCACGAAGTGCTGGCGGGGGCCGCGGATCTCCCAGATGCCCTCGTCGGGGTCGCGCCAGGTGGACTCCAGGTACTCCACCAGCGCCCGTTGGATGCTCCAGGCGTGCGGCTTGACCGGCAGCCCCGCGGTGAGCGCGGCGTGGAACGAGTCGATCACCTCGCCGTAGACGTCGAGTTGGCGCTGCCCGACGGCGGCGTTGCCGATCCGCACCGGCAGCGAGCCCTCGTACCCGGACAGCCAGGGCAGTTCGGTCTCCGGCAGCCGCCGCTCGCCGGCCAGTCCGTACATGATCTGGAGGTCGTCGGGGGCGCCGGCCACCGCGCGCAGCAGCCAGTCCCGCCAGGCGTCGGCCTCCTCCAGATAGCCGGCGGTGAGCAGGGAGTTCAGGGTCAAGGTGGCGTCGCGCAGCCAGCAGTAGCGGTAGTCCCAGTTGCGCACCCCGCCCGGCTCCTCGGGCAGCGAGGTGGTGGGGGCCGCGACGATCCCGCCGGTGGGCGCGTAGGTGAGCGCCTTGAGGGTGATCAGGGAGCGGATCACCGCGGCGCGGTACCGGCCGTGGTAGCGGCACCGCGCGGACCAGGCGTGCCAGTCCTCGGTGGTGTCCGCGAGGGCCGCGAACGGGTCGATCTGCTCGGGCCGCGGCTCGTGCGAGGGGTGCCAGCTCAGGACGAACGCGGTGCGCTCGCCCGCCGCGACGGTGAACTCCGAGCGGGTGCTGAAGTCCTTGCCGTAGGTGACGCCGTCGGCGGGGGTGCGCAGCCACACCGAGTCCGGGCCAGCGATCGCGACCCGGCTGCCCTCGGAGGCGCGCACCCAGGGCACCACCCGCCCGTAGTCGAACCGCAGCCGCAGCACCCCGTGCATCTCGACCCGGCCGCGCAGCCCCGTGACGACCCGGACGACGTCGGGCAGCCGCTCGCGCTGCGGCATGAAGTCGGTGACCTTGACGCTGCCCTCGGGGGTTTCCCAGACGGTGTCCAGGATCAGCGAGTCCCCGCGGTAGCCGCGGGTGGAGCGGGACTTGGGCGACCGCGGTGCCAGCGTCCAGTGGCCGTTGTCCCTGCCGCCGACCAGGGCGGCGAAGCAGGCGGCGGAGTCGAAGCGGGGCAGGCACAGCCAGTCGATGGAGCCGTCCCGGCCGACCAGCGCGGCGGTCTGGAGGTCGCCGATGAGTGCGTAGTCCTCGATGCGTGGGTGCACTCCGCGGCCCTTCCCGCGCGGCGCGGGCGTTACTCGGGGGTGGCGGCCGTCCGGGCTACCGGCTCGCCGGCGGCGGCCTGTTCGGCGTCGTCGGCCTTCTCCGGCGCCGCGGTGGCCTGCCCGGACTCCTCGGCCCCCTCGACCCCTTCGGCTTCCTTCGCCGCGGCCGCCGCCCGGTCGCGGCGCTCCCGGCGCACCAGGACGACCCAGCCGACCGGCACCGCCGCCGCGAACAGCCACCACTGGACGGCGTACGCCATGTGCGGGCCGATGGAGTCGTGGTCCGGCTCGGGCACCAACTCGGGGGACTTGGTCTTAGGCGCGGTCTGCTCGATGTAGCCGCCGAGCATCGGGCGGCCCACCCGCTTCGCCTGCTGCTTGCTGTTGATCAGCATGACCTGGCGGGGCGGCAGGCCCTTGGTGTCCTTGATCCCGCTGACCGCGGTGGTCTCGTCGACCATCATCCGGCCGGTGACGGTGACCGTGCCCTTGGGGGCGGCCGGCACGTTCGGGAACTTGGTGAGGTCGTCGCCGGGCGCGATCCAGCCGCGGTTGACGACCACGGCGTCGCCGTCGGGCAGGACGAGCGGGGTCAGCACGTAGTAGCCGATGGTCTGTTCGTCGGCGGCGGTGCGCTGGCGGACCACGACCTCGTGCGCGGTGTCGTACGTTCCGGTGGCGGTGACCCGGCGCCACATCTCGCCGTGCGGCAGGTCGCGGCCGACGGCGGCCAGCTCGGTCACCGGGACCGGGGTGGCGGCCAGGTTGTGCGCGATCTGCGCGTTCTGCGCCACCTTGTGCTGATGGCGGTGGAACTGCCAGAACCCCAACTTGATCATGACGGGGATCAGGACGAGCCCTAGGAGGGTGAGGATCACCCACTGCCGGGTCAACAGGAAGCGGTACACGGCTGCGACGGTACCCCCCGACCCTGGGCGTCCGGCCCGCGGGGTCCCCCGGCGGCGGCCGGGGAGGGGACGAGGGGCGCCGCCGCGTGCCGCGCTCGCGCCGGGTCGCTAGACCCGGTCGACGATGCCCACCTGCCCGGCCGAGCGGGCGCAGTGCGCGCCGCAGTACCACTGCCCGTTCGCCTCCACGCCCTGCCCGATGATCTGCACCCGGCAGTGCTCGCAGATCGGTGCCATGCGGTGGATCGCGCAGGCGAAGCAGTCGAAGACGTGCACCGCGCCCTGGGCGTGCACCTCGAACGTCATTCCGTAGTCGTTTCCGCAGACCTCACAACGTGTCATGCGCCACAGACTGGGGGCGGGGGCCCTGGCGGGCGCGGCGCCAGCGGGGTGTGTTGACCGGGCTTCACCCGGACGTAGGCGCCGCCGGCTGCACGTCCCGCAGCAGCTGCATGAACGCGGCCTCGTCGAGGACGGGCGTGCCGAACGACGCGGCCTTGACCGCCTTGGAGGTGCGGGCGTCGGGGTCGTTGGTCACCAGCAGGCTGGTCAGCCGGGAGACGCTGGTGGCCACGTGCAGCCCGGCCTCGACCGCCCGGTCCTCCAGCAGCTCGCGGTCCACGGAGGTGTCCCCGGAGAAGGCGACCCGCATCCCCTGGACCAGCCGGCCGCCGGGCTCGTAGCGCCCCGGGTTCGGATACGGGCAGGCCGGGCGCTTGCGGGCCGGACGCCAGGAGGTGGGGCGGTAGGAGGAGCCGGTGGGGTGTGCGCGGGGCGCGGGGGCGTCGGACCACTCCGTGAGCGGCTGGCAGCTCAGCAGCGGCAGCCGGACGTTCGCCTGCGCGGCCCGGTGCAGGCTGGGGCGGAACGCCTCGGCCAGCACCCGGGCGTCGTCCAGGGCGTGGTGGGCCTGCTCCTGTATGACGCCGTAGTGCGCGGCGAGGGATTCCAGCTTGTGGTTGGGCAGCGGCAGGTCCAGCTCCTTGGAGAGCGCGATGGTGCACAGCCGCTGGCGCACCGGGGCGACGGCCGCGGCCCGGGCGTACTCCCGGGCCAGCATCGACCAGTCGAACATGGCGTTGTGCGCGACCAGGACGCGGTCCGCCAGCCGGGCCGACAGCTCCGGCACGATCTCCGGGAAGAGGGGGGCGTCCTGAAGCACCGCGCTCGTCAGGCCGTGGATCCAGACCGGTCCGGGATCGCGCTGCGGGTTGACGAGGGTGTACCAGGAGTCCTGGAACTCGCCCTGGGCGTCGAGCTGGTACACGGCGGCGGAGATGATCCGGTCGTCGCGGGCCAGGCCGGTGGTTTCGACGTCGACCACCGCGTATCCCTGCGGATACCCGGCCGGCCAATCGGCCGGCGTCTGCGGTCCCGGCTGCCGGCCGATCTTCGGCGCGATCGAGGGGGCGGCTGCGCTGTGGTCTTCGAGCATGGTCACTGAGGATACGGGCCACCACCGACAGCCACCGCATCGCCGGGGGACGGAACGGGCCGGGACGCGCTGCCCGCCGGGGCCGGCGCGCGGGTCAACGGGGCGGCGCGGGGCCCCTGTCGTCGCCCCGCCCGCCCAGCTCCGGCCGGCAGCACGGTCTTTACCCCTCGTCGGCCACGGTGCGACGGTGTGACGGACGCCTCGCACGACCCGCGCCGCACGGACCACTCCGATCACTTTGACCACACCGATGACCTGGCAGACCTGGCTGACACGGCTGACACGGATGACGAAGGGCGGTACGCCATGGCAGGCGCACACTGGGGAGCCCGCACCGCGGCCGGGGCCGCCGCGGACGCACCGGGGGCCCCGGCCCGGGCGGGCGCGGGCGCCCAACGGGACCGCCCCGGTGCCCCGTTGGGGCCGCGTCCCGCCGGGTGGCGGTGCAGCGGCGCCCCGCCGCCGGTCCGCGACCTCCGGCGGGACGGGGGCGCCTGATGGAGCTGCGGGCCGGGCAGGTCGCGGTGGTCACCGGCGCGACGGGCGACCTCGGCCGGGCCCTGGCCCGGCGCCTCGCCGCGGAGGGCCTGCGGGTCGTCCTCGCCGACACCGAGGAGGAGCCGCTGCGCGCCCTCGCCGACGAACTGATCGCGGGCGGCGCCGAACTGCTGGCGCGCACCGTGGACGTCGGCGAGCGGGCGGAGGTCGAGGCGCTGGCCGGCGCCGCCTACGACACCTTCGGCGCCGTCCATGTGCTGTGCAACAACGCCGGGACCGGGCGCGGGGCCCCGGGGCCGCTGTGGGAGCACGATCCCGCCGACTGGCGGCGGTCGTTCGAGGCGAACGTCCTGGGCGTGCTGCACGGCGTCCGGTGCTTTCTGCCCCGGATGGTGGCCTCCGGGGAGCCCGGCCATGTCGTCAACTCCGCTGCCGCGGACGGCGGGTGCGCGCCCTCGGGCGCCGCCTCCGTGCCCGCCGCCACCGGGGCGGCGGTGGTGGCCCTGACCGAGACCCTGCGCGCCCAACTGGCGGCCGCGGGTGCCCCCGTGGGGGCCTCGGTCCTCGTCCCCGGTCCGTACGCGCTCGACGGGGCCGGGCCGCCGGCGTCGCCCGCCGCGGTCGCGGAGGTCGCCGGGCGGGTCGTCGCCGGCATCCGGGGCGGCCGCTTCTGGATACGGCCACCGGGCGCGGGCGCCGAGGCGGAGTGAGGGAGCGCGGGCGACCGATCCCTGGGGCTACCGGCGGTACGCCCAGACGGGAAGGCGGTGTCAGGTCTTCCATACTTCTGAGTAACTACCCCTAGCGGTAGGCCCGGTGGCGCACTTATGGTGCGGGGCATGCCGCACCTGCCCGATGTCGTGTTGTGGTCCGTACCGGCCTTCGTCGTGCTCACCGTCGTGGAGATGGTGAGCTACCGCCTGCACCCCGACGACGACGCCGAGGGGTACGAGGCGAAGGACGCGGCCACCAGCGTCACCATGGGGCTGGGCAGCCTGGTCTTCGACGCGCTGTGGAAGATACCGATCGTGGCGATCTACGCGGCCGTCTACGAGTTGACCCCGCTGCGCATCCCCGTCGTGTGGTGGACGCTGCTCCTGATGCTGCTGGCGCAGGACTTCTTCTACTACTGGTCGCACCGCGGCCACCACGTCATCCGCGTGCTGTGGGCCTGCCACGTGGTCCACCACTCCAGCCGGCGGTTCAACTTCACCACCGCGCTGCGGCAGCCGTGGACGACCTGGACGGTCTGGCCGTTCTACGTGCCGATGGTCGCGCTCGGCGTGCACCCGGCCGTGATCGCCTTCACCTCCGGCGCCAACCTCGTCTACCAGTTCTGGGTGCACACCGAGCGGATCGGCACTCTGCCCCGGCCGATCGAGTTCGTCTTCAACACGCCCTCGCACCACCGCGTCCACCACGCCTCCCAAGGCGGCTATCTGGACCGCAACTTCGGCGGAATCCTGATCATCTGGGACCGGATGTTCGGCTCGTTCGTCCCCGAGACCGAGCGGCCCGTCTACGGCCTCACCAAGAACATCAACACCTTCAACCCGCTGCGGGTCGCCACCCACGAGTACGCCGCCATCGCCCGCGACATCCGGGCCGCGGACGGCTGGGGCGAGCGCGTCGGGCGGGTGTTCCGCGGGCCGGGCTGGCAGCCGGCCCGGGTCCGCGCCGCGGTGGCGGCCGCCGAGGCCCAGGACGCGGCGGGGCGCGCCGCGGAGCCCGCGGTGGGGGAGCCCGCCGCGTGAGACCGCTCGCGCCCCGGCCGCGCGCCGCCCACGTCCTGCTGGCGGTCTTCGCCGTCCTGGCCGTCGGCCACCTCGTCGCCCTGGTGGCGCGCGCCGCCGCCCCAAGTGGCGGCGGTCCCGCGGGAGTTGCGGACGCCGTCGTCCACCTCACCAAGCCGGCCCTGATGCCGCTGCTGGCCGCGCATGTGCTCGCCCGTGGCGGGCCGCCGCTGCTGGCCGGGGCGCTGCTGTTCGGCTGCGGCGGCGACACCCTGCTCCAACTCGGCGGCGGCACCGCCTTCCTGGTCGGCATGGGCTCGTTCGCGCTCGGCCACGTCTGCTATCTGCTGCTGTTCGCCCGGCACGGCGGCGGAAGGGGGCGCGGCGTCAGCCGCTCCGGTGGAGCCGGTGCCTGCACCGGGACCCGCCGGTCGCGCAGCGCCACGGCCGCCGGGCTGTACGCGGCCGCGCTGGTCGTCACCACGGCGCTGCTGTGGCCTGACCTGCCGGCCGCCCTGCGGCTGCCGGTCGCCGGCTACAGCCTGCTGCTGACCACGATGGCGTTCGGCGCGCTCCGGGCGGGCCGCCGGGCCGCGGCGGGCGGGCTGCTCTTCGTGCTCTCCGACTCCCTGATCGCCGGCGGCCTTGCCCACTGGCCCCACCTGCCCGCCCCACAGTTCTGGATCATGCTCACCTATACGGCCGCCCAAGTTGCCCTGGCCGTCGGGGTGTTGGCGGCGGCGACCGGGCCGTCCGGCCCCGCGCCCGCGGAGCCGCGCGCCCCGGTGGACCGACTCGCCGCCGCCCTGGGGCGCACGGGGTGACGAGCGGTGGCGGGCCGGGCCCGCCACCACCCCGGACGCGCGGCTACCGCGCCACGTCCACCGCGCCCACCGTGTTCGCTCCGTCCACAGTGTTCACTCCGCTCACCGCATTCCTCCGGCTCACTCCGTCACCGCGTTCAACGCATCGACGATCCCGTAGCCGAAGTGGCTGTTGACGTACCGGGTTCCGGTGCAGGTGGCGTCGCCCGTCGGGCAGCCGGGATTGTCGGCCTGCTGCTTGAGCAGCCACTGGATCTCCTGCGGGCTCGCCTTCGGGTGGGTGCTCTTCAGGAGCGCCGCGACGCCGGCGACGTGCGGGGAGGCCATCGAGGTGCCGGCGTAGAACGCCCAGTCGCCGCCGGGGACGGTGGACAGCACATTGCCGTTCTTGGCGGGCAGTTCGGGCACCTGTTGAGAGTCGCCGCCCGGTGCCGCCACGTCGATCTGCCCGAGGCCGTAGTTGGAGTAGCCGGACTTGAGCCGGTGCGAACCGGTCGCCGCGACGGTCACCGTCCCCGGTAGTTGGGTCGGCACGTCCCAGCACCGCGCGGGGTCGAGGGTGCGGTTGACCGGCGTGGAGTCGTTGGGGCTGCCGATGTCGGTGAGCTTGTCGGCCGCGAGGTCGGCGTGGGCGTTGCCCGCCGCGGCCACGTTGACCACGCCCCGGTCCTGCGCGTACTTCGCGGCCCGGCCGACCGCGTCAACGATGGCCGCCTGGTCGGCGTCGTCCTTGCAGTTGAACATCCACGGGTCCACGTAATAGCTGTTGTTGGTGACCTGGACGTGGTGGTCGGCGGCGAAAACGAAGGCGCACACCACGTTCTCCGCGTAGAACAGGCCGGTCCCCGGCTCGCTGACCTTGAGGGCGGAGACCTTGACGCCGGGCGCGACGCCGGTCACCCCCACGCCGTTCCGGGCCGCGGCGATGGTGCCCGCCACGTGCGTGCCGTGGGCGCCGGCGACGGGGTCGTAGGGCCGCCAGGCGCCCGGGGAGGTGTCCGGCACCCCGCCGACGCAGTTGGCGGACTGCCGGGCCGAGAAGTTCGGCTTGAGGTCGGGGTGGGTGTCGTCCACACCGGTGTCGATGACCGCGACGGTCACCTTGCGGCTGCCGGGGTTCACCTTCGCCGCCCGGTCGGCCCGGATCGCGCGGATGTCCCACTGGAGCGGCTCCAGCGGCTCCTGGCCGGTGGCCCGCGCGGTGCGCTCGGCGGCCGCGAGTTGGGCCTTGGTGATCCGCTGTGGCTTTCCGATGTCGTCGGTGCCGGACTGTTTGAGCGGCGCGGTGCGGGTCGCGCCGGCCGACTGCACCCCCGGCACCGTCCGGATGCCGGCGGCGAACCGGGGGTCGGCCGCATGCGCGACGATCACGCCGATCCGCTCGTGGGCGGTGACCACCGTGCCGCCGGCCCGGCCTATCGCCCGCTCGACCTTGGCGACGGTGGCGTGGCCGGGAACGGTGTTGACCACGTACGACAGCAGCGGGCCGCTGGCTTGGGGCGTCGCGCCGGCAGCGCTCGGCAGGAAGCCGAGGGACGCGGTAAGCGCCAACCCGAGCGGTACGGCCAGGGCCCGCAGGCGTCTGTTCCGGGGATGTGCAAGGGGACGTGCCATGGGTACTCCACCTCATCCGTCGGACCGCCCGCACGCGGGGCGCGTACGGGCGGATGCATGACAGGCGAAGCTAGCGGCGCGCGCCGGCGCGTGGCAGGGGAACGCGGAAAAAACCCGCAGAAGCGGCGAATTGACGCCTAGTCAGTTGCCGGTGGCCGGGGCAGGGAGCGGGGGCGGGGGTCGTCGGCCGCGCCGTCGCGGGCGCGCAGCGTGCCCATGCTCAGCGGCGGCAACGGGATCCGCGGGCCGTACCAGCGCCGGGCGTCCGCCCCCGGACGCGACCGCGCGGGCGCGGCGGCGATCGGCGCGGCCAGCCGGACGCTGCCGTACGGGCGCCGGCGGGGGGCGTACGGCGGCGGTTCCTGCTGCGGCGGGGGCGTCATGACCGGCCCAACGAAGCGCCGCCGGCGCGGTGGCGGCCGGTGCGCCCATTCCCCCGATTTCTTCGGGAATTCAACCATCCACCGTCTGTCGCGCCGCGCCCGCCGCCTCTACGATGCGTGATCCACGTCACTTATCCGGGCCGTATTCTCGGCATTCTCCACTTTCTCGGCTTACTCGGCCTTCCCGGCCCCGCACCAGCCCATTGAGCGTCAGGAGACCCACGTGATCACCGCACCCCACGCCGACCGGGGACCACACGACCCGCCCGACTACCCACAGACGCAGTCGAGCCCGGAGTTCGCCGAACTCCGCCGCGCGCACCGCTCGTTCGCCTTCCCGCTCACCGCCGCCTTCGTCCTCTGGTACCTCGCCTACGTGCTGCTGTCGAGCTACGCCGGCGGCTTCATGGCCACCAAGGTCGCCGGCCACCTCAACGTCGCCCTCGTGCTCGGCCTCGCCCAGTTCGCCACCACCTTCCTGATCGCCTGGTGGTACTCCCGGCACGCCGCCGCCCGCCTCGACCCCCGGGCCGCGGCTCTCAAGGCCCGCCTGGAGGCCCCCACCGCGGCGGTCGCCGCCCCACAGGCCGCCGCCGCGGGCGCCGCCCCGGAGGACGGCCCCGGCCCGACCGGCGTACAGGAGGCCGGCGCATGACCCTCACCCACCACCTCGCCGCCGGCGGCGCCGGCGAGCACCGCACCCTGATCGTCACCCTCTTCGCGGTCTTCGTCGCCGCCACCCTCGGCATCACCGTCTGGGCCGGCCGACAGACCAAGGGGGCGGAGGACTTCTACGCCGGCGGGCGGCAGTTCAGCGGTTTCCAGAACGGCCTGGCCATCTCGGGCGACTACATGTCCGCGGCGTCCTTCCTGGGCATCGCCGGCGCCATCGCCCTCTTCGGCTATGACGGCTTCCTGTACTCCATCGGCTTCCTCGTCGCCTGGCTCGTCGCGCTCCTCCTGGTCGCCGAACCGCTGCGCAACTCCGGCCGCTTCACCATGGGCGACGTGCTCGCCTACCGGATGCGCCAACGCCCCGTGCGCACCGCCGCCGGCACCTCCACCATCGTCGTCTCGATCTTCTACCTGCTGGCCCAAATGGCCGGCGCCGGCGCCCTGGTGACCCTGCTCCTGGGCATCACCAGCGAGGCCGGCAAGATCCTCGTCGTCGTCCTGGTCGGCATCGTGATGATCCTCTACGTCACCATCGGCGGCATGAAGGGCACCACCTGGGTCCAGATGGTCAAGGCCGTCCTGCTGATCGCCGGCACCCTGCTGATCACCTTCCTGGTGGCCTGGAAGTTCCACTTCAACCCCTCCGCGCTGCTCGGCGCCGCCGCCGAGAACAGCGGCAAGGGCGCCGCCTTCTTGGAGCCCGGCCTGAAATACGGGGCCACCGCCACCTCGAAGATCGACTTCATCTCCCTCGGCCTCGCCCTCGTCCTGGGCACGGCCGGCCTGCCGCACATCCTCATCCGCTTCTACACCGTGCCCACCGCCAAGGCCGCCCGGACCTCGGTGAATTGGGCGATCGCCATCATCGGCGTCTTCTACCTGATGACGCTGGCGCTCGGCTTCGGCGCCGCGGCCCTGATCAAGCCCGGCACCCTCACCGCCTCCAACAAGGCGGGCAACACCGCGGCCCCGCTGCTCGCCCAGGAGATCGGCGGCGGCGCGGGCTCCACCGGCGGCGCCGTGCTGCTCGCCGTGATCTCCGCGGTCGCCTTCGCCACCATCCTCGCGGTGGTCGCCGGCCTCACCCTCGCCTCGTCCTCCTCCTTCGCCCACGACCTCTACGTCAACGTCCTGCGCAAGGGGGCCGCCACCGAGAAGGAGGAGGTCCGCGCGGCCCGTTGGGCCACCGTCGGCATCGGCGCGGTCGCCATCGTCCTCGGCGTCTTCGCCCGCAGCCTGAACGTCGCCGGCCTGGTGGCGCTCGCCTTCGCCGTCGCCGCCTCCGCCAACCTCCCCACCCTCCTCTACAGCCTCTTCTGGAAGCGCTTCACCACCCAGGGCGCCCTATGGTCCGTCTACGGCGGCCTGCTCTCCTCCGTCCTCCTCGTGCTCTTCTCGCCCGTCGTCTCCGGCAAGGAGACCTCGATGTTCCCCGGCGCCGACTTCGCCTTCTTCCCCCTGGAGAACCCGGGCCTGCTCTCCATCCCGCTCGGCTTCCTCCTGGGCTGGCTCGGCTCCCTGCTCTCCAAGGAGGCACCCGACGCCGCCAAGTACGCCGAACTGGAGGTCCGTTCCCTGACCGGCAGCGGCGCCCATTGAGCCACCCCCGGGCCGCCTGAGCCGTCTCTACAGTCCCTGGGCGGGGTGCTGTCGTAGTTCTCTACGACCGCACCCCGCCCACCTCGTGCTTCTCACGCCTCCTCACTGTCGGACCCATCGCGTAGGCTCGAAGACGCAAGTGATCGACGCACCGATCCACACTCTCGGGGAGGGGGCCAAGTGCTCATCGACACGTACGGCCGCGTGGCCACCGACCTGCGGGTTTCGCTCACGGACCGGTGCAATCTGCGCTGCACCTACTGCATGCCCGAAGAGGGCCTCGCCTGGCTGGCCAAGCCCGATCTGCTGACCGACGACGAGATCGTCCGCCTGATCGAGATCGCCGTCCGCGACCTCGGCATCACCGAGATCCGCTTCACCGGCGGCGAGCCACTGCTCCGCCCCGGCCTGGTCGGCATCGTCGAGCGGGCCGCCGCGCTCACCCCCCGCCCCCAGCTCTCGCTGACCACCAACGGCATCGGCCTGGCCCGCACCGCCCCCGCCCTGCGTGCCGCCGGCCTGGACCGCGTCAACGTCTCCCTCGACACCCTCCGGCCCGACGTCTTCACGGCCCTCACCCGCCGCAAGCGGCACGCCGACGTCCTCACGGGCCTGGAAGCCGCCCGCGCCGCCGGCCTCACCCCCGTCAAGGTCAACACCGTCCTGATGCCCGGCCTCAACGACGACGAGGCCCCCGACCTGTTGGCCTGGGCCATCGAGGAGGGCTACGAGCTGCGCTTCATCGAGCAGATGCCGCTGGACGCCCAGCACGGCTGGAAGCGCGACGGCATGATCACCGCCGGCGACATCCTCGCCTCACTGCGCACCCGCTTCGCCCTCACCGCCGAGGGCCAGGACGAGCGCGGCTCCGCCCCCGCCGAGCGCTGGGTCGTCGACGGCGGCCCGCACCGCGTCGGCGTCATCGCCTCGGTGACCCGCCCGTTCTGCCGCGCCTGCGACCGCACCCGGCTCACCGCCGACGGCCAGATCCGCACCTGCCTGTTCGCCACCGAGGAGACGGACCTGCGGGCCGCCCTGCGCTCCGGCGCCCCCGACGCCGAGATAGCCCGGATCTGGAAGCTGGCCATGTGGGGCAAGAAGGCCGGCTCCGGCCTCGACGACCCCACCTTCCTTCAGCCCGAGCGCCCCATGTCAGCCATCGGAGGCTGACCGCCCGCGCTCCCAATCCGCCAGCGCCACCACGTCCTTGAGGAACCCGCGCACGGCGAGGAACTGCGACAGATGCTCCCGGTGCTCGTCGCACGCCAACCACGTCTTGCGCCGGTCCGGCGTGTGCAGCTTGGGGTTGTTCCAGGCCACCACCCACACCGCGTCGGCGCGGCAGCCCTTGGCCGAACAGATGGTGACATTCTCGGAAGCGTTCGGGGAGTTCACGCCTCAACCCTACGTCCCGCCCCGCGCGGCCCTCACGCACCGGCGCCTGGTGCGGACATGACGACGCCGGGCAGCCACGGGGGGAGCCGCCCGGCGTCGATCGGTCGCTCCGACGGGGGATGCGGAGCGCGTACGCAGTATGTCATGGGGGGCGGTGCCCGGTGCACCGGAACCGCGTGATTGATCTGAGCTTTTCTTGAGCTTTGCGGAGCAAGCGTCCGCTGCAAAGCCTCAGTCGCGCTCGCCGCGCGACTGCGTCGACTCCGCGGTCGGCCGTTCCGCAACGGATTCCGCGTCGCCCGAATTCAGCATCTTCCGCACGGGTTTGACGAACGTGGAGGGCAGTGAAGGGACGTTCTCCCGGCCGGCGTTGGCGATGACGACGGCGATGTACGGCAACCCCATGCCGATCACCAACGTTGCGATGGCAACCGGACGTTCGATGTTCCACAGCACGGCGGTGAGCACCACGGCCACGGTCCGCACCGCCATCGAGATCACATACCGCCGCTGGCGGCCCCGCACGTCCTCGGTGAGCCCCCGCCGGGCCCCCGTGATCCGGAAGGTTTCGCCGCCGCCGCTCTGCTTCCGCATCACGTTCCACCACCTGCTCGGTCCTGCCGGATTCTCCCCGCATTCCGGTCAGTTCCCACGGTACGCCGGCCCCTTCCGCCCTACGAGGCCGGGTCGTGCCGATGGCGTACGGGGTGTCCGACAGATGCGGTAGGTCGGACACCCCGCGCCGGTGGCCGTGCGCGGCCGGCGACTAACGGCCGGTGATCTGGGCCAGTTTGCGGCCGGCCTTGAGGTACGCGACGCCCGCCGGGTCGGTCACCTTCTCCGCCAGCACCTCGGCCAGCGGCCGCACCGCGTCGGCCTCCGCCAGCACCACCGTCGACTGGCCGTCGGCGCCCTCGACCACCAGCCGCAGCGCGTTCTGCTTCGCCAGCCGCCGCGCCGCCGAGGCGCTCGGGGTGAACTCCAGCACCGTCGTCAGCACCGCCGCGACGGTCTGCGCCCCGTGCTCACCGGCGTCCACCGACGGCAGCGACTCCACGTCCGCGAACGACTTCTTGGAGAACTGCGCCACGAAGCCGGCCCGGGCGGCCATCGCCGCGTCCAGCCCGTACAGCGCCGTGACGACCTCGCCCGCGAGGATCTTCTTGAGGTCCATCGGATGCACCGACCGCTCGGCGACCCGGCCCAGGACGAGCGTGATCTCCTCGTCGGTCCACTCGGTCCACGCCTTGAGGTACGGCTCCATCAGCCGGTCCGGCACCGACATGATCTTGCCGAAGACGTCGTCGGCGGGCGAGCTCAGCCCGACGTAATTCCCCTTGGACTTGGACATCTTGGCGCCGGTGCCGTCCGTGCCCTCGATCAGCGGCATGGTCACCACCAGCTGCGGCCGCTGCCCGCGCAGCTCCATCAGCTTGCGGCCCATCTGGAGGTTGAGCAGCTGGTCGGAGCCGCCCAGCTCCACGTCGCAGGCGAGCGCCACCGAGTCCAGGCCCTGCGCGATCGGGTAGAGCAGCTCGGTCATGGTCAGACCGGAGCCGGCCGCGAGCCGGTTGCGGAAGTCCTCGCGCTGGAGCAGCTGCGCGGCCGGCACCTGCGCGAGCAGCCCCAGCAGCTCCGGGAAGGTGTACGGCGCCAGCCACTCGCTGTTCTGCCGGAAGCTGACCTTCTCGAAGTCGAAGAACGGGCGGACCTGCTGGCGGTAGGTGGCGAGGTTGTGCGCGATGTCCTCGTCGGTCAGCGGCGGCCGCTCGGCGGTGCGGCCCGACGGGTCGCCGATCTTGGCCGTGAAGTCGCCGATGATCAGGGTGACGTCGTGGCCCAGCCGCTGGAACCGGCTGAGGATGATCAGCGGCACCGCGTGCCCGAGGTGCACATCGGTGGCCGTCGGGTCGATGCCCAGCTTGACGTGCAGCCCCTTGCCGGCCGCCCGACGCTCCTCGATCCGCTCGGCCAGCTTCGCGACGCCCGGCAGCACCTCGACCGTGCGGGAGGCGATCAGCTCGGCCTGCTCCTTCGGCGACAGGTCCGTCAGGTCCAGATAGCGCCGCTCACCGGTCTCCTGGAGCAGCTCCCGGACGGTGTCGTCCGAGGAGAGGTCGGTGGAGAGCAGCGTGCTGGCGCGGGCGACGGATTCGCCGAGGCGTGTCATGGCGTCCCTGATCAATCGTGGTTCCCAAACGGGAGGACAGGGCGACAGTCTATTAGGCCGGTCCCGGGAGGTCGTCGGGATATCCGCCGGCCCAAGGGCCCGGGCCGCCGCTCCGCCCCCGCCGCCGGGGGCCGCAGCGGCGCCCGTTCACACGCCCCGGCTGACCGAGCTCATGTTGAAGTCCGGCACCCGCAGCGGTGGCATCGCGGTCCGCGGGAAGGAGTCCCCCCACTCCCGCGACAGCGTCCGCTCGGTCCGGCCCGCCGCCACCGCCCGGCCCAGCAGGTCCACCGGCGACTCGTTGAACCGGAAGTTGTTGACCGCGCCGACGACCTCGCCGCCCTCCACCAGATAGACGCCGTCCCGGGTCAGCCCGGTCAGCAGCAGCGTCGCCGGATCGACCTCGCGGATGTACCACAGGCAGGTCAGCAGCAGCGTCGGCCCGTCGTGACCGGCGGCGGCCACCATCGCGTCGAGGGAGTCCGAACTCCCGCCCTCCAACAGGAGGTTGTCGACCGCCGGCGCCACCGGCAGGCCGGTGAGCGCGGCGCCGTGCCGGGTGGCCACCAGGCGGTCCAGCACGCCCCCGCGCACCCAGTCGGTGGCGGTCAGCGGCAGCCCGTTGTCGAAGACCGAGGCGTCCGTGCCGGAGGCGTGGGCCAGCACGAACGGCGCGCACTGAAGCCCGGGGGCCGCGGGGTCGCTGCGCAGCGTCAGCGGCAGGTCGCTGAGCCGCTCGCCGACCCGGGTCTGCGCCGCGCCCGCCGGGCCGCCCGCCCTGGAGAAGACCGTGCGGCCCTCGGCGGCGTCCCGGGCGGTGGCCGACCACTGCTGGTAGATCAGCAGGTCCGCGACGGCGGCGGGCGGCAGCAGGGTGTCGTAGCGGCCGGCCGGCAGCTCGATCCGGCGCTCCGCCCAGCCCAGCCGGCCGGCCAGCTCGGCGTCCAGCTGCCGCGGGTCGGTGTCGGCGAAGTCCCGGGTGGACCGGCCGGCCCAGGCCGAGCGGGCGCCGTCCGCGGACCGGGCGTTGAGCTCCAGCGTCCCGGTGGGCTGGTCGTGCCGCAGCCGCAGCCCGGTGGAGGTGCCCAAGTACGAGGAGACGACGGTGTGTTGGGCGAAGCCGTACAGGGCGCGGCCGTCGGCCCGGGCCTGCCGGAAGGACTCCTCAAGAGCCGGGGCGAACGCGGCGAAGACCTCCGGAGAGGTCTCGGCGGGGGCGTCGGTGAAGCCCGTGCCGGCGCCCGCCGGGCCCTCGGTGACCAGCGGCGCGGCGTCCTCGGCCGGCCCGGCGTCCGCGGCCGCCGCCTCCGCCGCCCGCACCAGCGGCTCCAGTTCCCCGGCGGTCACCGCCGACCGCGAGACCACCCCGGACGCGGTCCCCTGGGCGCCGTCCACCGTCGCCACCACCGTGACCGACCGGCCGCGGGTGGTGCCGTTGGTGGTGAGCGCGCTGCCCGCCCAGCGCAGATGGGCGTCGGAGCGCTCCTTGACGATGACCACGAGGCCGTCGGCGCGGGACAGCTCCAGGGCCCGCTCGACGATCTCGTGCGGCCGGTTGCCGCGCCTGGCACGCTGACTCATCGCCCTGCCTCCTGTGTGGTGTTGAGGACCTGCACGCCTTCGAAGACCGCCGCCGGGCAGCCGTGGGAGACCGCCGCGAGCTGGCCCGGCTGGGCCTTGCCGCAGTTGAAGGCGCCGCCCAGGACGTAGGTCTGCGGGCCGCCGAGCGCGGTCAACGACCCCCAGAAGTCGGTGGTGGTGGCCTGGTAGGCGACGTCGCGCAGCTGGCCGGCCAGGCGCCCGTTGCGGATCAGGAACGCCCGCTGCTGGGTGAACTGGAAGTTGTAGCGCTGCATGTCGATGGACCACGAGCGGTCGCCGACGAGGTAGATGCCGCGCTCCACCCCGGAGATCAGCCCCTCCGTCGACGGGCCGTCCGGCGCCGGCCGGAGCGAGACGTTGGCCATCCGCTGGACCGGCACATGGCCGGGGGAGTCCGCGAACGCGCAGCCGTTGGAGCGCGACAGACCGGCCAACTTCGCGGTCCGGCGGTCGAGTTGGTAGCCGCTCAGGATGCCGTCCGTGACCAGGTCCCAGGACTGGGCGGCCACCCCCTCGTCGTCGTAGCCGACGGTGGCCAGGCCGTGCTCGACGGTCCGGTCGCCGGTCACGTTCATCAGCGGTGAGCCGTAGACCAGCGAGCCGAGCCGGTCGGGGGTGGCGAACGAGGTGCCGGCGTAGGCCGCCTCGTAGCCCAGCGCACGGTCCAGTTCGGTGGCGTGCCCGACCGACTCGTGGATCGTCAGCCAGAGGTTGGACGGGTCGATGACCAGGTCGTAGGCGCCGGGCTCGACGCTCGGGGCGCGCAGCTTGCCGGCCAAGTGCTCGGGGAGCGCGGCGAGTTCGCCGTCCCAGTCGTGGCCGCCGGTCAGATACTCCCAGCCCCGGCCGACCGGCGGCGCGAGGGTCCGCATCGACTCGAAGTCGCCGGTGGCCGGGTCCACCGCGACCGCGGTCAGCTCCGGGTGGAGCCGGATCCGCTGCTGGGTGGTGCTGGTGCCCGCGGTGTCGGCGTAGAACTTGTTCTCCTGGGCGACCAGGAGGTGCGCGTCGACGTGCGCCACCCCGGGGGCGGCCAGCAGCCCGGTCTTCTCGGCATCCGGGACGTCGAACGGGTTGACCTCGTAGGAGGACACCCAGGTGCGGTCCCGGTGGACGGGCTCGTCGGCCAGCTCCACCCGCTCCCCGGCGCCCGCGGCCTTGGCCACCTTGGCGGACAGCCGCGCCATCGCCACCGCCTGGCCGGCGACCCGGGCCGCCGCGTCCATGGTCAGGTCCACGCCGGAGGCGAAGCCCCAGGCGCCGTTGTGCACCACCCGCACCGCGTAGCCGAGGTCGGTGGTGTCGGCGGTGGCCGACGTGCGGGCGTCGCGCAGCTGCCACAGCGCGCTGCGGACCCGTTCCAGGCGGAAGTCGGCGTGCTCCGCGCCGAGCGCGCGGGCCCGCGCCAGGGCGGCATCGGCCAGCGCGTGCAACGGCAGCGCGCGGAAGGTCTCGTCGAGTTCATGGGGTGCGGCGGGCACGGCATCCTCCCGTAGTTCGGCGGGAGCATCATCCCCCGCTTCTGTGGAGACCCGACAGTGACCGGGGCGCGCCCCTGTCCGGGCTCGATTCTCCGGAAGGGGCCCCCGACCGATAGTTTCGTACCGAACGCAAGACGGACGGGACACGGAAAGGGTGATCTCTTGAGCCGCTCGGTTCTGGTCACCGGAGGCAACCGCGGCATTGGCCTGGCCATCGCCCGCGCCTTCGCCGAGGCAGGCGACAAGGTCGCCATCACCTACCGCTCGGGGGAGCCCCCGGCGGGATTTTTGGCCGTGAAGTGCGACATCACGGACGCCGAGCAGGTCGAGCAGGCGTACAAGGAGATCGAGGAGAAGCAGGGTCCGGTCGAGGTGCTGGTGGCCAACGCCGGCATCACCCGCGACCAGTTGCTGATGCGGATGTCCGAGGAGGACTTCAGCGCCGTCCTCGACACCAACCTGACCGGCACGTTCCGGGTGGTCAAGCGCGCCAACCGCGCGATGCTGCGGGCCCGCAAGGGGCGGATCGTGCTGATCTCGTCCGTGGTCGGCCTGATGGGCGCGGCGGGGCAGTCCAACTACGCCGCCTCCAAG
Organism: Streptomyces sp. NPDC057743; assembly: GCF_042798755.1. Classification (NCBI taxonomy): domain Bacteria; kingdom Bacillati; phylum Actinomycetota; class Actinomycetes; order Kitasatosporales; family Streptomycetaceae; genus Streptomyces; species Streptomyces sp. NPDC057743. Next base: position 21,733 of record NZ_JBHVJX010000002.1, on the reverse strand, counting down.
GCCGCGCTGGTCGGCTTCTCCCGTTCGCTCGCGCGTGAGCTGGGCAGCCGCAACATCACGGTCAACGTCGTCGCGCCCGGTTTCGTCGACACCGACATGACCCGGGTGCTCAGCGACGAGCAGCGGGAGGGCATCGTGAAGCAGGTGCCGCTGGCGCGCTACGCGCAGCCCGAGGAGGTCGCCGCCTCCGTCCGCTTCCTGGCCTCCGACGAGGCCGCGTACATCACCGGAGCCGTCATTCCCGTCGACGGCGGATTGGGCATGGGGCACTGAGCACGATGACGAACACCAGCGGAATCCTTGCCGGCAAGCGCATCCTGATCACGGGTGTGCTGATGGAGTCCTCGATCGCCTTCCACGCGGCCAAGGTCGCGCAGGAGCAGGGCGCCGAGGTCATCCTGACCGCCTTCCCGCGGCCGACGCTCACCGAGCGCATCGCCAAGAAGCTGCCGAAGCCGGCCAAGGTCGTCGAGCTCGACGTGACCAACCAGGAGCACCTGGACCGCCTGGAGGGCGTGGTCCGTGAGGAGCTCGGTGGCCTGGACGGCATCGTCCACTCCATCGGCTTCGCCCCGCAGGACGCGCTCGGCGGCAACTTCCTCAACACGCCCTTCGAGTCGGTCGCCACGGCCATGCACGTCTCGGCGTTCTCCCTGAAGTCGCTGACCATGGCCTGCCTGCCGCTGATGCCGGACGAGGGCGGCTCGGTGGTCGGCCTGACCTTCGACGCCCAGTTCGCCTGGCCGCAGTACGACTGGATGGGCCCGGCCAAGGCCGCCCTGGAGGCCACCAACCGCTACATGGCGCGGGACCTCGGCAAGCGGAACGTGCGCTGCAACCTCATCTCGGCCGGCCCGATCGGCTCGATGGCCGCCAAGTCCATCCCGGGCTTCTCGGACCTGGCCGACGTGTGGAACACCCGCTCCCCGCTGGAGTGGGACATGGCCGACCCGGAGCCCGCGGGCCGCGGCGTCGTCGCCCTGCTGTCGGACTTCTTCCCGAAGACCACCGGCGAGATCATCCACGTCGACGGCGGCGTGCACATGATGGGCGCCTGACGCCCGCCGCGACACCCGTCGCACCTCCCAACTGCCCGTCCCGGTACGCCCGGGGCGGGCAGTGGCGCGTTCCGGGCAGCGGCACTGCGTTCCGGTCAGCGGCGGTGCGTTTCGGCCTGTGGCGGTGCGCTTCGACTGCCCGTTGCGACTCGTTGTGGCGACTCTCGCTGCCGCTCGGTGGCCTTGGGCCGCCGGTCTGCGTCGCCGGCCGAGCATGCCCCTCCCTCCCCTGCCCCTCGCTCCGCCGCACCGGGAATATCCCCCCGCCCACGGCCCGTTGTGGCCCCGCAGGGGGCCTTCGCGTCCCCTACGGGACCTGTTCGACCGCCCCTACGGGCCCCGCCCCGGGGCGGCACCCGAAGGAATGGGCGCCCGCCTCGGCCGCGGCCGTCTCACCGTCTCCCGCGCGGATCGCCGCCACCAGGCGCGCGTGGTCCATCCGCGCCTCGGGCCGCAGCTCCTCGCCGACGTCGGCGCGCAGGAACTCCCGCAGCACACCGCCGAGATCGGCGTAGATCTCGGCCAGCACGTCGTTGTGGGAAGCCGCCACCACCGCCATGTGCAGGGTCGCGTCGGCCTCCACGAACGCCGCGGCCGCGCCCGACTCCCAGGCCCGCTCGCGGCGTTCCAGCAGCGCGTCGAGCTGGCGCAGGTCCTGCTCGGTGCGGCGGTGCGCGGCGAGCCGGGCGGCCTCGGCCTCCAGGGCGGAGCGCAGCTCGGCGACGTGTCGGGGGTCGGCGTCGGCGAACCTGCGGTGCATCACCCCGGCCAGCTCGCTGGTCGCGACCACGTAGGTGCCCGAGCCCTGCCGGATGTCGAGCAGGCCGTTGTGCGCCAGTGCCCGGACGGCCTCGCGGACGGTGTTGCGGGCCACCCCGAGCTGCACGACCAGTTCCGGCTCGGTCGGGATGCGGGACCCCACGGGCCAGTCACCGGACGTGATCTGGGCGCGCAGCTGCGCGATCACCTGGTCCGCCAGCGCGGACCGACGGGGCGAGGTCAGGGGCATGGCTGGGCTCCGGGGGGCTGGGGGCGGTCGGCCGGGCGGACGGCGGCGGCGCGGACGCGGGCCGGCCGGCGGGGTCCGTGGCGCCGTGGAGGTGAGCCGAGGCTACCGACAATGACTGGACAACTATTCATCCCATGATTCTATGATGGCCGCTATGTCAGACGACGACCTCGCGATCCTCGGCCCGGCCGCCGGACCCACGACCTCCCCCGCCCCGCCCGCCGACGGGCCCACCACGGGCGCCGCTCCCGAGCGCGCGCCGGAGCCGGGGCCGGCCGCCCGTTGGCTTCCCCGGATCGTGGTCGCCGGACTGGTACTCGCCGCGCTCAACCTCCGCCCTGCCATCACCAGCCTCGGCGCACTGATGAAGGAGGTCCGCGAGGGGCTCGGCATGAGCGGCACGGTCGCCGGTCTGCTGACGTCCGTACCGGCGCTGTGCTTCGCCGTCTTCGGCATCGCCGCGCCCCGGTTGGCCCGGCGCTTCGGGCCGGGCGCGGTGGTCTGCGCCGGCATGGCCGCGATCGCGGTGGGCGTCGTGGTGCGCCCGTACGCCGGCGGTACGCCCGGATTCCTGGCCGGCAGCGCGCTGGCGTTGGCCGGCATCGCGGTCAGCAACGTCCTGCTGCCGGTGGTCATCAAGACCTGGTTCCCCGACCGGGTCGGCCCGATGACCGGGGTGTACTCCATGGCGCTGGCCCTGGGGACCTCGCTCGCCGCGGCGCTCACCGTCCCCATGACGGGCGCGCTGGGCGGCAGTTGGCGCTCCGGCCTGACGGTGTGGGCGCTGCTCGCCGTGCTCGCGGTGCTGCCGTGGCTGGTGGTGCTCCAGCGGCAGATCTCCACGCAGGCCGCCGCGGCGACCGCACCGGGAGGCGGTGCGCCGGCGGCTGCGGAAACCCCCATACGGATCACCTCGTCGCCGACCGCCTGGGCGCTGGCCGTCTTCTTCGGCCTCCAGGCGACGGCCGCCTACATCACCATGGGGTGGATGCCGCAGATCTTCCGCGACGCCGGGGTCTCGGCGGGCACCGCCGGGGTGTTGTTGGCCGTCACCATGGCGGTCGGCGTCCCGCTCTCCTTCGTCCTGCCGCGACTGGCGTCCCGGATGCGGCACCAGGGGCCGTTGGTGGTCGTCCTCGGGGTCTGCGGACTGGCCGGGTACACGGGTCTGTGGTTGGCGCCGGCCGCCGGTGCCTGGGGGTGGGCGTTGCTGATGGGCGTCTCCAACTGCGCCTTCCCGCTGGCCCTGACGATGATCGGGATGCGCTCCGCCAGCCCGGCCGGGGTGGTCAAGCTGTCGGCCTTCGCGCAGAGCGTGGGGTATCTGATCTCCATCCCCGGGCCGTTGCTGGTCGGCACGCTCTACCAGCACAGCGGTGGTTGGGGGTTGCCGATCGCGCTGATGGTCGGGCTGATGGTGCCGCAGATCGCGGTGGGTGTACTGGCGGGGCGCAACCGCTGCATCGAGGACGAGCGCTGACGAGCGGCTGACAAGCGGCCGGCGAGCGCTGACGGGGGCGGGCGCGCGGGGTGGATGCACGGGGCGGATGCGCGAGGCCGGTGGCCACCGGCCGTCGCCCGCGCCGTCGTTACGCGCCCCGCGCACCCCGACGCGAGCCCTGGGCACAGGGGTGCCTGGGGCGGGTGCGACACTGGGCGCATGCCAGTCCTCGAACCGAATCCGCAGGGCAGCCAGAAGAAGCTGCTGCAAGTCCTGGGCCTGATGCTCGGGGTGACCGCCGTCGTCGCCATCATCGCCAGCATCGCCGCGCGATGACCGGTGACCCGGTCCCGGGGTGGGGCTGTCCCCCCATCCCCTAGGGGGCCGGTCTCAGGGTTGAATGGGTGGCTTCCCGGATAGGAACGGCCGCCGGAGATCCGTAGCGTCACCGTTACACCGCGAAACGGCGGTGGGTGCCCCGCGGCCCCGCGGGCGCACGAGCCCTTGAGTGACCTTCCGGAGCCCGCCATGTCCACCGCGTTCAGCCGTCCGTCCGCAGCGCACGGCACCCGCCTGCGGAAGGCGCTGCCGTGGTGGGGAGTGGCGCTGCCGGTGCTCTCGTTCATAGCCCTGCTGCTGCTCGTCGCGAATCCCGGTGCGGCGAGCGCGGCCGGCGCGGAGCGGGCCTCGCAGACGCTCGGACCGCTGCTGGAATTCGTCGCCAGGGTGCTGCGGCTCGGGGGGTGAGCGCCGGCTCTCGTCGGGGGGCTGTGACGTTGCCCGGGGCACATCACCCGCCCGAGCGGAGCGCCCCAACACCCCGCGCCGGGCGGCGGGTTTCATGCGAAGCTGGGACGCATGAGCGTCGATACACCCCGCCGGATTGTCCTGCTCCGACACGCCAAGGCCGAATGGTCAAACGACAGTGACCACGAGCGTCCGCTCGCCGATCGCGGCCGCAAGGACGCCCCGGTCGCCGGCCGCTGGCTGGCCGGTGCCGGAGTGACCCCCGCCCTGACTCTCTGCTCGACGGCCGCCCGCACCCGGGAGACCTGGAAGCTGGTCGTCTCCGAGCTTCCGCACCGCCCCAAGACCGTCTACGACGAGCGGCTGTACGAGGCGTCCCTGGGCGAGCTCATCGCGCTGCTGAACGAGACCTCCGACGAGGTGGACGACCTGATGCTCGTCGGGCACAACCCCGGGGTGCACGACCTCGCCGACGCCCTGGCCGGCGAGGCCGAGGGCGATCTGCTGGCCCGGATGAACCGCAGCGGCTTCCCGACGTCGGCGATGGCGGTGCTGACCTTCAACGGCAGTTGGAAGGCGGTCGAGCACGGCATCGGCCGGCTGGTCGCGTTCTGGTCGCCGCACGCCTGAGGCCACCCCGCGGCCACGGGGCGACGCCCCGTCCGGCAACGCCACCGCCCGGCGCGACGGCCGTTCCCGGACGACGAGCGGCCCACGGCGGCCCAGTTGAGCGTCGAGACGTCACGGCCCCGAAGCGCACGAGGCGCTTCGGGGCCTTCTCCCTGTCCGGAGCGGAAGCGGGGCCGGGCCCGGCCCCACCCCTCACTCCGCGTGGGTGTTCGCCGCCTCCACCTCTTCGCGGGTGATCCCCAACAGATAGAGCACGGTGTCCAGGAACGGCACGTTCACCGCGGTGTGTGCGGCCTCGCGGACCACCGGCTTGGCGTTGAAGGCGACCCCCAGCCCCGCCGCGTTGAGCATGTCGAGGTCGTTGGCGCCGTCGCCGATCGCGACGGTCTGCACCAGCGGCACCCCGGCCTCGTGCGCGAACCGCCGCAGCAGCCGCGCCTTGCCGGCCCGGTCCACGATGTCGCCGACGACCCGCCCGGTCAGCTTGCCGTCGACGATCTCCAGGGTGTTGGCGGCGGCGAAGTCCAGCCCCAGCTCCTCCTGGAGCGCGTCGGTGACCTGGGTGAAACCGCCCGAGACCACGCCGACTTGGTAGCCGAGCCGCTTCAGCGTGCGGACCAGGGTGCGCGCGCCCGGCGTCAGCCGCACCTCCTTGCGGACGAGGTCCACCACGGACGCGTCCAGCCCGCCCAGCAGCTCGACCCGGGCGTGCAGCGACTGCTCGAAGTCCAGCTCCCCGCGCATCGCGGCGGCGGTCACCTCGGTGACCTCGGCCTCGCACCCGGCGTGTGCCGCGAAGAGCTCGATCACCTCGTCCTGGATGAGGGTGGAGTCGACGTCCATGACCACCAGCCGCTGCGCCCGCCGCTGGAGCCCGGCCGCGACCACCGCGACGTCCACCCCCAGCTGCGCCGCCTCCGGCGCCAGCACGCTGCGCAGCGCCTCGGTCTTAGCGCCGGAGACCGCGAACTCGACTGCCGTCACCGGGTACTTGGCGAGCCGGAAGATGCGGTCGATGTTGCCCCCGGTGGCCGTTATGGCGGCGGCGATGGCGGCCGTCGACTCCGCGGTGAGCGGGTGTCCCAGCACGGTGACGTGGGACCGGCCCAGACCGCGCGGGCGGTTGTCGCCGCGGCCGGAGATGATCTCGGCCTGGAGGGTCAGGGACTCGGCCCAGCTGTGCACGGTGGCCCGGAGGTCGCCCTCGGAGGCGCCGCTGCCGCCCCGGTCGGGGGAGGGGGCGGTGACCAGCGCGCACAGGGTGATGCGCCCTCGGGTCACCACCTGCTCGATGTCCACGACATCGACGGAGTAGGCGGCCAGGGTGTCGAAGAGGCCCGCGGTGATGCCGGGCCGGTCCTTCCCGAAGATCTTGACGAGGAGTGTCGGTACGTCTTCGCCTGGTCCGGCGGCGGCAGGCGGGGTCTGCGATGCGCTCATGGTGCCCTTACGGTAACCGGAGGCCGGCCGGGGCCGTACGGGTGTCCGGGGTTCGGACCCGCGGCGTCACAGGGTCACCGGACCGCCACCGAAGCGGCCGGGCGCCCGGTCCGCGGGGGTCGGGGCGATCGTTATGGACTCGTGTCCGCGCCCGCCCGGTTGCACCGGTCCGAGGGACCGCGCTGGCACTCCAACTCCCCTTTTGGTATGGCGTTTTCGCGGCCCGGGGCGTCGTCCGGGGGCATCCCGGTGCGTCGAATGCCCCGAATTCCCGGCAATGTGGGCTCCAGCGGGCTATTCCGGCTCTCCGGGAGGGTTCGCCGGATGCCGGCGGAAGTGCTCCGCCCCCGGCGCCGTCCCGGTTTCCCGTCCGCCGGCCGAGCCTGAAATAGTTCCTCACGATGTTTCGCCATCCCTAGACTTCCCGCACTGGGCGTCTCTCGGGGGACTATGTAATGGGGCATGGAGTGCCTGAACTCGTACTGGAATTGAACGGAAGGACCTGGACCCTCGACCCGTCCAGGTCCTACAGCGTGGGCCGTGATCCGCAGGGCGACATGGTGCTCGACGACGCCAGGGTCTCCTGGCGGCACGCCAGCCTCCGATGGTCCGGCCGCAGCTGGCTGATCGAGGACCACGGCAGTACCAACGGCACCTACGTCCGGGGCCAGCGCATCCAGCAGTTGGAGATCGGCCCGGGCGCCGCCGTCCACTTGGGCAACGCCACCGACGGCCCCCGGATGACCCTGTCCGCCGCCGGGGTGTCGACCGACGCCCTCCAGACGCAGGCCATGGCGACCCCGCACCAGGGCTGGCCGGTCCCGCCCGCGCAGCAGCAGCCGCCCGCCCAACGGGACTGGCAGGCACCGCCGCAGGGCCATCAGCCGCCGTACGTCCCGCCGCAGCAGGCCCAGCAGCCGCAGCAGGGCGCGCCCCAACAGGCCGCGTCCGCCGGGGCGTCCGCGCCGCAGCAGCAGGCCCCGCAGGCCCAGGGCGGCGACCGCAGCCCGACCACCTTCCACCGCCTGGACACCGGCCGGGTGATGCGGATCGGTCGTGCCCTCGACAACGAGCTGGTCGTCTCCGACCTCCAGGTCTCCCGCCACCACGCGGAGTTCCGGGCCACGCCCGAGGGCCGGTTCGAGCTCCGTGACCTCGGCAGCCACAACGGCACCTACGTCAACGGCCAGCCGGTCCCCAAGTCCGGTACCGCGCTGATCGGCCCGAACGACACCGTTGGCGTCGGCCACTCCACCTTCCGGCTGGTCGGCGACCGGCTGGAGGAGTTCGTCGACACCGGTGAGGTCTCCTTCTCGGCCCGCCACCTCACCGTCACCGTCGACGGCGGCAAGCAGATCCTCAAGGACGTCTCCTTCGGCGTCCCCGAGAAGTCCCTGGTCGCCGTCATCGGCCCGTCCGGCTCCGGCAAGTCGACGCTGCTCAAGGCGCTGACCGGCTACCGCCCCGCCAACGAGGGCGAGGTCCTCTACGACCACCGGAACCTCTACACGCACTTCGCCGAGCTGCGCCAGCGCATCGGCCTGGTCCCGCAGGACGACATCCTCCACAAGGAGTTGACCGTCCAGAAGGCCCTGCGCTACGCCGCCAAGCTGCGCTTCCCCGGCGACACCGCGGAGTCCGAGCGCGAGGCCCGGATCGACGAGGTGCTGCGTGAGCTCAAGCTGGACATCCACAAGGACAAGAAGGTCACCTCGCTCTCCGGTGGCCAGCGCAAGCGCGTCTCGGTCGCCCTGGAGCTGCTGACCAAGCCGTCGCTGATCTTCCTCGACGAGCCGACCTCCGGCCTCGACCCGGGCATGGACCGCGACGTCATGCAGCTGCTGCGCGGCCTGGCCGACGACGGCCGCACCGTCCTGGTCGTCACCCACTCGGTGGCCGAACTCGCCCTGTGCGACCGGCTGTTGGTGATGGCGCCGGGCGGTTCGGTGGCCTACTTCGGCCCGCCCCAGGAGGCGCTGAACTTCTTCCAGTACGAGTCCTGGGCCGACGTCTTCTCGGCGTTCGAGAACTACCGCGACTACGACTGGGCCGGCCGCTGGCGCGGCTCCCCGCACTACCAGATGTACGCCGCCGACCTCGACGCCGCCCCGCCGCAGGCGGTCAGCGTCCAGGCCCCGCCGGCCCGCATACAGAAGTCCCAGAGCTGGGGCTCCCAACTGTGGACCCTGATGCGGCGCTACGTCTCCGTGCTCGCCTCCGACCGCGGCTTCCTCGCCCTGATGGTGCTGCTGCCGGCCGTCCTCGGCGTGGTCTCCCTGCTGATCCCCAGCGACTACGGCCTCGGCTACGGTCCCGAGAAGCAGCTCGGCATGCGGCCCAACCGCGACGCCAGCACCATCATGCTGATCCTCGCGGTCGGCATGTGCTTCTCCGGCGCCGCCAACTCGGTCCGCGAACTGATCAAGGAGCGGGTCATCTACGAGCGTGAACGGGCCACCGGCCTGTCGCGGTCGGCGTACCTGATGTCCAAGGTCATCGTGCTCGGCGTGGTCACCGCCATCCAGGGCGTGATCCTCGCGGCCATCGGCTTCTCCATGCGGACCATGCCGTCCCAGGGTCTGATCGTGCCGAAGCTGCCGGCGATCGAGATGACCGTCGCGATCATCGCCCTCGGCTTCACCTCGATGATGGTCGGCCTGATCATCTCCGCGCTGGTCAAGACCGCCGAGAAGACCATGCCGCTGCTGGTCATGTTCGCCATCATCCAGGTCGTCTTCACCGGCGTGCTCTTCCAGCTCTTCGACACCGTCGGCGTCTCCCAGTTCTCCTGGCTGATGCCCTCGCGCTGGGGCGTCTCCGCGATGGGCGCGACGGCCGACATGAACACGCTGCTGCCCTGGGAGGTCGGCCACCCCGACCCGCTGTGGAAGCACCAGACCGGCGTCTACGTGATGGACGTCGTCATCCTGCTCGCCCTGGGCGTCGGGCTCGCCTTCGTCGTCGCCCGACTGCTGCGCCGCCACGAGCCGGAGGTCATGCGCAAGTAGCGCCGGCACCGGTCAACGCGAAGGGGCGGCACCCGAGTTCGGGTGCCGCCCCTTCGCGTGCCGTAGCGCGCCGGTGCGGTGCGTGGTGAACGTCCGGCTCAGTAGGCCGAGTTGACGTTGTCCATCGAGCCGTAGCGGTTGGCCGCGTACTTGCAGGCGGCGGTGATGTTGGCAACCGGGTCGTAGATGTTCCAGGACGTGCCGGGGACGTGGAACTCGCGGAACGTCGGGTCGATGACCTGGAGCAGACCCTTGGACGGGATGCCCATCTGGGCGTTGGAGTCCCAGAGGTTGATCGCGTTGGGGTTGCCGGAGGACTCGCGCATCAGGTTGCGGTAGATCCCGTCGTAGCTGCCCGGGATGTTGTGCTTCGCCATGATGTCCAGCGACTCGCGGATCCAGCCGTCCAGGGTGTTCGGGTATATCTTCGCCGGCTTCGGGGCGGCGGCCGGGACGGCCTCGCGGACGGCGGAGCGGCTCGCGGCCGCCTTGCCCTGGCGCTCCTGCTCGGCCTTCGCCTTGGCGGCCTGCTCGGCCTTCTGCTTGGCGAGGGCGGCCTCGGCCTTGCCCTGAGCGGCGGAGGCGTCGGCCTGCTGGGTGATGGTGGCCTGCTGGGCGCGGGCGGCGGTGTCGACGGCGCTGAAGGCCACCGGCTTGATGTTCAGGCTGGCGGAGGGCGCCTCGGCCGTGCCCTGGCTGGCGTCGGCCCCCGGGACGACGGTGAAGACCAGTGCGGCGGCACCGGCCGCGGCGACACCGGCGGCGGTGAGCTTGTGGGCCCGGGTCAGGTTCAGACTGGCGTGCTTCGGCATGGGAGACGACCTCTTCCAATGGGGGACATCGCACGGGCCAAGAGCGGCGGCAGAACGCCGAGTTCTGACTGCGGCGCCGAGCGACGGGAGCCATTCTTAGCGGCCGAAAATTCGCCGAGCAACGATGTGACGTACGATCCCGGTTAGTGGAACCGGGCCCGCCCAGATTGCGTCCGAGCGGGAATATTCCCAGTTCAGAGCGGGTTTCTCGGTCCACTAACCAGGCTCGTAAGTGACCTGCGCCCTATGCGCGGGGTCACAGCGGGAGGAGGTTTATCTCGCCGGTAGTAGTTGCAATCGCACAGACCGTGTGCGCATTGCGGGCGAGGTGGGCCGGGTCAGACCTCGACCAAGACTTGGTCAAGGGACTTTCGTACCAAATCCGGTACCCGACAGTCCGGAGCCGGGTAGCCGACGGGGATCACCGCGAACGCCTTCTCGTTGGCCGGCCGGCCCAGCACCTCCTGGAGGAACCGCATCGGGCTCGGGGTGTGCACCAGCGCCGCCAGCCCCGACAGATGCAGCGCCGACAGCAGCATCCCGACCGCGATGCCCACCGACTCGTCCACGTAGTAGTGCTTGTGCTTGGCGCCGTCCGGACCCAGCCAGTGCCGCTGCTGGAAGACCACGATCAGCTGCGGGGCGTCGGTCAGATGCGGCTTGACCTCGTCCGTGCCCAGCGGCCTAAGTGCCGCCAGCCACTCCTCGCCCAGCCGCCCCGCGTAGGAGCGCTGCTCCTCGGCCTCCGCCGCCGCCCGGATCCGGCGGCGCACCTCGGGGTCCTTGACCAGGACGAACGTCCACGGTTGCTGGTGCGCCCCGGAAGGCGCGGTGGCGGCGCAGGCGATCGCGTCCCGAACGACCTGCTCCGGCACCGGGTCGGCGGCGAACTGCCGCACCGTCCGCCGCCGGTCCATCCGCTCCCGCAGCTCGGCGGCGCGGGCCAGCGACTCGTCCGCGGGCATCCGCTCGGGCCGGTACGGCACCGACCGGTAGGGCTCGCCGTGGGTGGGCGTCCAACGCTTCGTCGGGGGTGTGGGCGCGCTGTGCGCCTGTGATGAAGAGGACATGCCCACGAGTCTGGGTCCGGGCCGGCGGCCCGCGCCGCGGATCACCGAATTCGTGCCGATTCCCTCCGCGTCCGCGGCGCGATCGCCGCGCCACCGCACCCCCGGCCCGCACCGCTCGCGCCACTTGTCCCTATATAAGGGGGCAAGGATTGACTTACGGGCGAACACGACTCTTCCCGGCATCTCGCCATCAGACCCCCTTTATGGTGCTCCCCTATATAAGGGGACTTGCACGACCCATATGCGGACGAATCGGATCGGGGTATTTCGGTCGCACCTCGATCGGGCCCCGACCGGCTCCGCGCCCCCCACGGGGCGTTCGGCCTAGGTCAGCGGGCGTAGGCACCCAGCGTCGGCGGACCGATACGGGGTGATCGACGCGCCGGTACGGTGAGGCCATGAGCACCGGAGCGGGTGCCGGGATCCCCGCGGTGAGCACCGCGATCCTGGCCATGAGCAGGCATTTGGAGGTGCGCGACGTCCTCAAGACGATCGTCGCCTCGGCCCGTGAACTGCTGGACGCCGAGTACGCCGCGCTCGGCGTGCCGGACGACCACGGGGGTTTCGCCCAGTTCGTCGTGGACGGCGTCAGCGCCGAGCAGTGGAAGGCCATCGGCCCGCTGCCCCGCCAGCACGGCATCCTCGCCGCGATGCTGCACAACGCCACCCCCGAGCGCCTCGCCGACGTCCGCGAGGACCCCCGCTTCGGCGGCTGGCCCGCCGCCCACCCGGACATGTCCGACTTCCTCGGCCTCCCGGTCGCCGACGGCGACGAGATCCTCGGCGCGCTCTTCCTGGCCAACAAGCGCTGCCCCAAGCCCGCCGGCGGGTGCGGATTCACCGAGGAGGACGAGCGGCTGCTCGGGATACTCGCCCAGCACGCCGCCATCGCCCTCACCAACGCCCGCCTCTACGAGCGCAGCCGCGAGCTGACCATCGCCGGCGAGCGCGCCCGGCTCGCCCACGAGCTGCACGACGCGGTCTCCCAGAAGCTGTTCTCGCTCCGGCTCACCGCCCAGGCCGCGACCGCCCTGGTCGACCGCGATCCGGCCCGCGCCAAGGACGAGCTCCACCAGGTCGCCGCCCTGGCCGCGGAGGCCGCCGACGAGCTGCGCGCCGCCGTCGTCGAGCTGCGCCCGGCGGCCCTCGACGAGGACGGGCTGGTCGCCACCCTCCGCTCCCAGGTCCAGGTCCTGGACCGGGCGCACACCGCCCGGGTCAGCTTCGCCGCCCAGGGTGTACGGGCGCTGCCCTCCGCCCAGGAGGAGGCGATGCTCCGGGTCGCCCAGGAGGCGCTGCACAACGCGCTGCGCCACTCCGGCGCCGCGCACGTCGAGGTGAGCCTCACCCGGTCCGGCCAGGGCGCCCTGCTGCGGGTCGCCGACGACGGGCGGGGCTTCGACACCGGCGTCGTCCGCCGGGCCGGACGGCACCTGGGCCTGGTGTCGATGCACGACCGCGCCGGCGGCGTCGGCGGCACGCTCACCGTGGAATCGGAGCCCGGCAAGGGCACCACTGTCGAGATGGAGGTGCCCGGTGGCTGAACAACCGCAGGGCGGTACCGAACGGGCCACCGGCGAGGGCCACGCGATCCGCGTGCTGCTCGTCGACGACCACCAGGTCGTCCGCCGCGGCCTGCGCACGTTCCTGGAGGTCCAGGACGACATCGAGGTGGTGGGGGAGGCGTCCGACGGCACCGAGGGCGTCGCCGCCACCGAGCAACTGCGCCCGGACGTCGTCCTCATGGACATCAAGATGCCCGGCATGGACGGCATCGAGGCGCTCCGGCAGCTCCGCGCGCTCGACAACCCGGCCAAGGTACTGGTCGTCACCAGCTTCACCGAGCAGCGCACCGTCGTCCCGGCGCTGCGCGCGGGCGCGGCCGGCTACGTCTACAAGGACATCGACCCGGACGCGCTGGCCGGCGCCATCCGTTCGGTGCACGCCGGCCATGTGCTGCTCCAGCCCGAGGTGGCCGGCGCGCTGCTGTCGCAGGAGGACAACAACGGCGGCCAGGGGCGCGGCGGTTCGCTCACCGAGCGGGAGCGGGAGGTGCTGGGACTGATCGCGGACGGCCGCTCCAACCGCGAGATCGCCCGGGCGCTGGTGCTGTCGGAGAAGACCGTCAAGACCCATGTCTCCAACATCCTGATGAAGTTGGACCTGGCCGACCGCACCCAGGCCGCGCTGTGGGCCGTGCGGCACGGCATCGGGGCCTGAAACCCCAGGTGGGCGGGGCACGTTGCGGCCCTATCAAAACTATTAGCCGAACGTCGCCCCGTGAGTCGGAGATTCATACTGTCGTGTATACGTAGCCCGTTTGGCGTATCCCAGCTCCCTGCCGGGCCGTTTCCCAGTGCAGTCGTGGCGGCTGGCCACGGCATCGGCAACGAGGAGCAAGAGAAGTGAAGAACATCAAGCGAGTTGCGGCCGTCACGATCGCGGGGGTCGGTCTCGCCCTGGCGGGTGCGGGCGTCGCCTCGGCCCACGACGGCACGCAGGCCCAGGGTGCCGCGGTGCAGTCGCCCGGCGTCGTCGCGGGCAACGCCGTCCAGGCCCCGGTGCACGTCCCCGTGAACGTCTGCGGCAACACCATCTCCGTGGTCGGCCTGCTCAACCCGGCCTTCGGCAACGCCTGCGTCAACAAGTGATCGTGGGAGCTCTCGCTCCGACCACCTGACCCGCGCGCCGGGCCGAACTCCGGCCCCGCGCAGGTCACTTCGGACCGGCCCCGCCCAGCCCTGGCCGTGCGGCCGGTCCGCCCTCCACATCCACCGTCGTTTTCGGCCCTGTGCCACCACGTGAGGAACACGCCACCATGAACACCGTCAAAAAGGCCGCCCTTGTCCTTGCCACCACCGGTCTCGCCGTCGGCGCCGCCGCCGGTTCGGCGTTCGCCCAGGACGGCGGGCACGCCGACGGCAAGGCCCTGAACTCCCCGGGCGTCGGCTCCGGCAACCTCGTCCAGGCCCCGGTGGACGTGCCGGTGAACGTCTCCGGCAACAGCGTGAACGTCGTCGGCGTGCTGAACTCCGTCTTCGGCAACCACGCCGCCAACGACTGACGCCACCGGCCCGGGCCCTCAACGCCCGGGCCGAAGGAGGGCGTTGGTCCTCGAACTCTCCTCGAAGGTCCCGCCGGCCGCGCCATGGCCGGCGGGACCTTCCCGTTCACCCCCGGCGCCGCTCCCGCTCCTCCACCGCGGAGTTGTACGCCGCCACCTGCGCCCGCCGGGCCGTGCGCTCCACCGGGCGCAACGCCTCGGCGCGGGCCGCGATTTGCGACGAGCTGACCGCCGCGCCGTGCTCCCGACCGTCCCCGCCCGCTCCCCGGGCGATGTCGATCAGCGCGCCGACCCGCTGCGCTAGCTCCAACACCCGTACGGCGCGCGGCGGATAGCCCGGCGCCAGCACCTGCCGGCCGGCCTCCGCCCGCGCCCGGTAGGCCGCCAGCGCCGCGTCCGCCACCGGGCCGGAACCGGCCACGTCCAGCCGCGCGAGCAGCTCCGTCGCCTCCCGCAGCGCCTCCGCCAGCTCCCGCTCGGCCTCGCCCAGCGACGGCACGTCGGCCGGCGGCGCCTCGCGGGCCGGCAGGCAGTGCCAGACCACCTCGACGTGCACATCGGGGCCGGCCGCGCCCTCCGGGCCCGCCTCGTACACCTCCGGGACGAGCCCCAGCGCGACGCCGTGCGCCAGCACCGCCTCGCCGGCCTCCAGCGCCCGCGCGTTGAACTCCGGCGGGCCGCTGAGCCCCAGCGGATGCCCCGGCACCGGCAGCGCCACCCGCAGGCCGACCGCCCCCAGCGCCCGCAGCCGCCCCAGCGCGAGCGTCAGACCGACCGGGGCGTCCTCCCCGGGCAGCCCCAGGACGCGGTGCACCGCATCGTCGTCCGCGATCTGGTGCGCGGCGTCATCGAGTGAGACAAGTCCGGCCAAAAGGGCATTTCCCCACGCCGCCAGCCGTCCTGAGCGAGGTTCATCGAGCATGGTCCCCAGCCTAGGGAACGGCACTGACAACGAGTGGCGTAGGTTTGCAGGGGGGCTGCGCCTACCGGCGCACACGACGACGCGAGATGGCAATGGGAGACAGTGCGCTCATGAGCGATGTACTGGAGCTGGTGGACGTATCCGTGGTCCGCGAAGGACGGGCTCTGGTGGACCAGGTCTCCTGGTCGGTGAAGGAGGGGGAGCGCTGGGTGATCCTCGGCCCCAACGGAGCCGGCAAGACCACCCTGCTGAACGTCGCCTCCAGTTACCTCTTCCCGAGCACCGGCACCGCCCGGATCCTCGGCGAGCAGCTCGGCCGCGTCGACGTCTTCGAGCTGCGCCCGCGCATCGGCGTCGCCGGCATCGCGCTCGCCGACAAGCTGCCGCGCCGTCAGACGGTCCTGCAGACCGTCCTCACCGCCGCCTACGGCATGACCGCCACCTGGCGCGAGGACTACGACGAGATCGACGAGCAGCGCGCCCGCGCCTTCCTCGACCGCCTGGGCATGAACGCCCACCTCGACCGGAAGTTCGGCACCCTCTCCGAGGGCGAGCGCAAGCGCACCCTGATCGCCCGCGCGATGATGACCGACCCCGAGCTGCTCCTCCTGGACGAGCCCGCTGCCGGCCTCGACCTCGGCGGCCGCGAGGACCTGGTGCGCCGCCTCGGCCGGCTCGCCCGCGACCCCTACGCGCCCTCGATGATCATGGTCACCCACCACGTCGAGGAGATCCCGCCGGGCTTCACCCACGTCCTGATGATCAATCAGGGCAAGGTGCTGGCCGCCGGCCCGCTCGACCTGGAGCTCACCTCCAGCAACCTCTCCCACTGCTTCGGCCTCCCGCTCATCGTCGAGCGCAACGGCGCCGACCGCTGGACCGCCCAGGGCCTGCCCCTGAAGTAACCCCGGGATCCCAAGTGGCCGGCCGCCCTTGACCGTTGCCCGGTCGACGGCGACCGGCCACTGACCGATCGCGCCCTGTCCGCGAGCCGCCCGACCGATCTACCATGACTCCGTGGATCCATGGGTGTGGTGGCTGCTCGCCGCCGTGGGACTGGGCATACCGCTCGTCGTGACCGCGCTGCCCGAATTCGGGATGTTCGCGGTCGGTGCCGTCGCCGGTGCCGTCACCGCAGCGCTCGGTGGCGGCACCGTCGTGCAATTCCTGGTGTTCGTCGTGGTGTCCGTGGCGCTGGTCGCCGTCGTGCGACCGATCGCCAACCGCCACCGAGGCCAGGGCCCGCACGTCGCCTCCGGCATCGACGCGCTGAAGGGCCGGACCGCCACGGTCCTGGAGCGGGTCGACGGCGGGGCCGACGGCCGCATCAAACTCGCCGGCGAGATCTGGTCGGCCCGCGCCCTCGACGGCGACCGAGTCTACGAACCGGGGCAACAGGTGGACGTGGTGGACATCGAGGGCGCCACCGCCCTCGTCATCTGAACCGAACCCGGTGTGCGACGCCCCGCACCTCTGGAAGACTGATCAACAACAAGCCGGCCGCGGCCGGATGGGCCAGCAACGAAGGGCAACGGGAGCCGCTTTGGATATCATCATCGTCCTGATCATCCTGGTGGTGCTCGTCTTCATCGCACTCCTCAAGACGATCCAGGTCATCCCCCAGGCCAGCGCGGCCATCGTGGAACGCTTCGGCCGCTACACCCGCACACTCAACGCCGGCCTGAACATCGTCGTCCCGTTCATCGACACGGTCCGCAACCGCGTCGACCTCCGCGAGCAGGTCGTGCCGTTCCCGCCGCAGCCGGTGATCACCCAGGACAACCTCGTCGTCAACATCGACACCGTCATCTACTACCAGGTCACCGACGCCCGCGCCGCCACCTACGAAGTCGCCAGCTACATCCAGGCGATCGAGCAGCTCACCGTCACCACCCTCCGCAACATCATCGGCGGCATGGACCTGGAGCGGACCCTGACCTCCCGCGAGGAGATCAACGCGGCGCTCCGCGGCGTCCTCGACGAGGCCACCGGCAAGTGGGGCATCCGCGTCAACCGCGTCGAGCTCAAGGCGATCGAGCCGCCCACCTCCATCCAGGACTCGATGGAGAAGCAGATGCGCGCCGACCGTGACAAGCGCGCCGCGATCCTCCAGGCCGAGGGTGTCCGGCAGTCCGAAATCCTCACCGCCGAGGGCCAGAAGCAGTCCGCGATCCTCCGCGCCGAGGGTGAGGCCAAGGCCGCGGCCCTGCGCGCCGAGGGCGAGGCCCAGGCGATCCGGGTGGTCTTCGAGTCCATCCACGCCGGCGACCCGGACCAGAAGCTGCTGTCGTACCAGTACCTCCAGATGCTCCCGAAGATCGCCGAGGGCGACGCCAACAAGCTCTGGATCGTCCCCAGCGAGATCGGCGACGCGCTCAAGGGCCTCGGCGGCGCCATCGGCAACTTCAACCCCGCCGGCGGCGGCGCCACGATCCCCCGGCCCGCCAGCCCCGAGCGACAGGCGCCCCCGATCGACTGACGCGGCCGCATCCCTCGTGCATGATCAGGGTTGCCCCCCGACCTTCGCGGCGGGGAGGCAACCCTGATCGCGTGAGGAGCCGTCGGTGTCCCCCTGGGAAGCAGTCGCAGTCTTCGCCGCCGGACTGGGCGCCGGCACCATCAACACCATCGTCGGCTCCGGCACCCTGATCACCTTCCCCGTCCTGCTCGCCGTCGGCCTCCCACCGGTGACCGCCAACGTCTCCAACTCCCTTGGCCTGGTGCCCGGTTCGATCAGCGGCGCCATAGAGTACCGGCGCGAACTGCGCGGCCAGCGCGGCCGGGTGCTGCGCTTCGGCGCCGGCGCCGTCATCGGCAGCCTGGGCGGCGCGGTCCTGCTGCTCGCCCTGCCCTCCAGCGCCTTCGACGCGGTCGTCCCCGCCCTGATCGCGCTCGCCCTGGTGCTCGTCGTCGCCCAGCCCCGGCTGGCCGCCGCGGTCCGCGCCCGCCGCGCCCGCAACGGCACCACCACCCACCGGGACGGCGGCCCCGCCCTGTTCACCGGCCTCCTGCTGGCCAGCGTCTACGGCGGCTACTTCGGCGCCGCGCAGGGCATCATCTACCTCTCCCTGATGGGCGTCCTGCTCAGCGACGACCTCCAGCGCAGCAACGCCCTCAAGAACGTCCTCACCGCGCTCGTCAACGCCGTCGCCGCGGTCTTCTTCCTCTTCGTCGCCCACTTCGACTGGGCCGCGGTGCTCCTCATCGCGGCCGGCTCCGCGCTCGGCGGCCAACTGGGCGCCAGGGTCGGCCGCCGACTACCGCCCACCGCGATGCGCGCCGTGATCGTCGCGGTGGGCCTGGTGGCCATCGTCCAACTCCTCACGAAATAGCGGGAGTTACGCCTACGGGCAGGTGAACGACAGCCACCGGTCACCCGCGCCACTACGCCGGCAGCGCCCGCAGCCAGTCCGGCAACTCGTCCCGTACGGACACCCCCAGGGCCGCCACCAGCGCATCCGCCGGCGTCGGCTCGAAGGGCCGCCGCAGCAGCCGCATCCCCGCCTGCTCCGGCGTCCGGTCCGCCTTGCGGTGATTGTCCTCCCGGCACGAGGCGACGGTATTCAGCCAGGTGTCCCCACCGCCGTGCGACCGCGGCACCACATGGTCCACGGTCGTCGCCCGCCGCCCGCAGTACGCACAACGGTGCTGGTCCCGCGCCAACACACCCCGCCGGGACCAGGGCGCCCGTCTTCGAAACGGCACCCGTACGTATCTGCTGAGCCTGATCACCTGCGGCACCGGCACGTCCACCGAGGCCGCCCGGACCCGCAACCCCGGGTGGGCGTGCTCGACGACCGCCTTGTCCTGCATCACCAGCACCACCGCACGCCGCAGCGACACCGTCGCCAGCGGCTCGAAGCTCGCATTCAGCACCAGCGTCTCGCGCATCCCGTCCACCTCCCGGACCCTGATCGCCGCCCTGGCGAAGTGGCTCCACTCTGCAAGGGCAGGTATTCCCCGGACAACGCAATTTCCGTATGCCACAAGGGAAATGAGGGGTTGCGGGAGCATGAAGAAGAGGTGCTCCGCGACGGGGGCGGCGCCCGCGCGACGGCCCGCGCGGGACACCGGGAAGAAGAGTGCACTCCGGGTTCCGACCCCCGTACGAGGAACCCGGAGCGAACGGCGGCCGGCGCGGACGCCCCTGAGCGTACGGACGTCCGGACGGGGCGCCTCCCGGGCCCTGGGGCCACGGGGGAGGGGCGCACACACACTGGCGCCCCGGCGCTCCGCCACTGCGGTACCAGCCGCCCGCCGCCTCGTGGAGGCGGCGGCACGCGTACCACTGTGGGTGGCGGAAGCGCCGGGGCGCAACGCATTTCCCACGGGCCGGAGAGCCGGCCGCGGGTCAGCCGGCGGCGGGCACCTCGTACTCGCCGATCAACTGGGCCCGCCCGAGCGTGTGGAACCGCAGGTTGAAGCCGACCACCGCGGGCGAGGCGTCCGCGTCCGGCCCCAACTCCTCCTGGTCGACCGCGTACACGGTGAACACATAGCGGTGCGGCCCGTCCCCGGGCGGCGGCGCGGCGCCACCGAAGTCCCGCGTCCCGTAGTCGTTGCGGGCGTGCACGGCCCCCTTGGGAAGCCCCACCAGATCACCGCTACCGGCCCCGGTCGGCAGCTCCGTCACCGACGCCGGGATGTCGAAGAGCACCCAGTGCCAGAACCCGCTGCCGGTCGGCGCGTCCGGGTCGTAGCAGGTGACGGCGTAGCTCTTGGTCCCCTCGGGCGCGCCCTCCCACCGCAGCTGCGGCGAACGGTTCCCCTCGGCATAGACCTGCTCCGGTCGCAGCGTCCCGCCCGGCTCCACCTCCTCGCTCACCACCGTGAACTCCGCCACCGGCGGATGGAAATCGTGCGGGAGCGGCCGCCGCTTCAGCTCGGACACCTCGGACCTCCTGGTCGCTTGCTGACACTCTGTCCGGCCAGGTTAGAGCCCCTTCCACCCCCGCCACCCCCACCCAGCCAACGACCGCACCCCCGCGCCCAGCCGACCGGCACCCCCGCCACCTCCAACTCCCGCCGCAACAGCCACCGTTACCGCGCCCCGCACCACGCCCTCCCCCCACCCCCGATCATGGCCAGATCCACCCACCCCGCGCCCCCGCCCGGCTCCACTACGCTCGGAACCCATGACCGACGTACCAGACCGCACCCCCCTCCCGCGCGACTTCTTCGACCGTCCCGTCGTGGACGTCGCCCCGGACCTCCTGGGCCGCACCCTGGTACGCCACAGCCCCGACGGCCCCATCGAGCTCCGCCTCACCGAGGTCGAGGCGTACGACGGCGAGTGCGACCCGGGCTCCCACGCCTACCGCGGCCGCACCGCCCGCAACGCCACCATGTTCGGCCCACCCGGCCACGCGTACGTCTACTTCATCTACGGCATGTGGTTCAGCATCAACCTGGTCTGTGGCCCCGAGGGCAAGGCCAGCGCGGTCCTGCTGCGCGCCGGCGAGATCCTGACCGGCGAACCCCTGGCCGCCGCCCGCCGCCCCAAGGCCCGCAACGCCAACGAACTGGCCAAGGGCCCGGCCCGCCTGGCCACCGCCCTCGACATCGACCGCTCCCTGGACGGCATCGACGTCTGCGCGCCCACCGCCACCCCGCTCACGATCCTCCACGGCACCCCGGCCCCTCGTGACGCGGTGCGCAACGGCCCCCGCACCGGCGTCGGCGGCGACGGCGCGGACCACCCCTGGCGCTACTGGATCGACGGCGACCCGACCGTCAGCCCCTACCGCCCCCACAGCCCCCGCCGCCGCACCGCCACAGCTACTTGACTCTGTCCCGCCAAACGCCTAACGTGGCCCGAGCCGCTGGACACGGGCAGCGCTTTCTGCGCCCCGATGCGGCACCAACCACTACTTCGCACGACTCCCTGATGGGTCTGTTTCGGCATGGCCGAAATTCGATTCCAGTGACTCGATTATGGGTCGTCAGGAAAGGCCGCTAAAGTAGTGGTTACGCCGAAAGGCAAGCTCCTCCGACGAGCAATTCAGAACGGAATTCGAACCAGCCGCTCAGTGGCCGGAAGCGAACGAAGATCTGATAAAGTCGGAAAGGCCGAAAAGCGAAAGCGAAGCGGCCGAACCCCACTCCAACAGGGGGCCGGATGCGGAAACGGATCTGGTACGGTTGGAACCGCGAAGAAGCCGAAAGGCCGAATCGCACCGGCGAAAATCAGGGCCGAAAGGATCTGATAGAGTCGGAGACGCAAGACCGAAGGGAAGCGCCCGGAGGAAGCCCGCGAGGGCAGGCCGAAGGAAGCGTCCGTTCCTTGAGAACTCAACAGCGTGCCAAAAGTCAACGCCAGATATGTTGATACCCCGTCTCCAGCATCACGCTGGGACGAGGTTCCTTTGAAAGTCCTTCCGACGTGTTCGGGAGGCACACACAGCGAGGACGCTGTGAACCACAGGGACTATTCCTCTTTGTGGTTCCGCTCAACGCGAGTGTATGACCGGATTACCGGTAAGCATTCACGGAGAGTTTGATCCTGGCTCAGGACGAACGCTGGCGGCGTGCT